>JAIEQN010000405.1 GCA_019747685.1 Gemmataceae bacterium | reverse complement strand
CCGGCCCCGCCGAAGATCAGGTCGTCCCCGCCCCCGGCCACCGTGTCGGACGACGTGCCGGTCCCGCCGTAGATGACATCGTCGGTGCCGCTGCCGCGGATGGTGTCGGACCCGACCCCGCCGTAGATCACGTCACCCGCCCCGCCGCCGACGGTGTCGGACGAGGTGCCAGTCCCGCCGTAGATCAGGTCGTTCCCGCCGGCCCCGTTGATGGTGTCCCGGCCGGTGCCGCCGTAGATCACGTCGCCCGCCCCGCCGCCGACGGTGTCGCTGCCGGTCCCGGTCCCGCCGTAGATGACGTCGTTCCCGCCGCCGCCGCGGATGGTGTCCCGGCCGGTCCCGCCGAAGATGGCGTTGTCCCCGTCCCCGCCGGAGAGGTCGTCGGCGAAGTCCGACCCGGCGACGTTCTCGACCCCGGAGGCGGTGACGTAGTGGGTCCCGCCGCCGTCGGCGAAGACCGGCTGGGCGTCGGCCCGGGCCAGGCTAAACGTCACCCCGGCGGACGAGGTCTTGAAGCTCAGGGTGTCGTTCCCGGCCCCGCCGGCGATCGTGTCGGCGCTGCCCGGCCCCTCCTCGATCACGTCGTCCCCGTCCCCGCCGGCGATCGAGTCGTTGCCCATCCCGCCGGCCAGCAGGTCGTTCCCGAACCCGCCGGTGACGGTGTCGTTCCCGTCCCCGCCGACGACCTCGACCGGGACGGTCAGGGCCGAGGCGTTGACCGCGTCGTTCCCGGCCAGGGCGAACACGACCAGCCGGTCGACCCCGGCCGGCACGTCGCCCGGGGCCAGGGTGACGGCGTCGTCCCCGGGGGTGAGGGAGACGACCGCCGCCGTGTCCGTCCCGAACCCGCCGTCGTCGTCGGTCACCGTCAGGGTGACGACCGACACCCCGGCGGTCGACCGGTCGAAGGTGAACGTCGGGCCGTCGGCCGCCCCGACCACCCGCCCGTTGACCGTCGCCACCCACCGATAGGTGAAGGTGTCCAGCGGGCCCGGGTCGGTGACGGCGGCGGCCAGCACCACCCGGGAGGCGTCGGCGCTCGCCCCCGGGGCGGACACGACCTTCACCCGCGGGGCGACGTTGGCGACCGCCACCCCGGCCGTCGCCGCCTGGACCGTCCCGGTCACGTCGTCGGTGACGGTGACGGACACCGGGAAGTTGGTCCCGTCCCCGGCCGGGTCGTCCAGGTACCGGTGGGGAACGGCGAACGCCGCCTCCCCGGCCGGGACCGGCCGGGCCTCGGACGCCCCGTCGCCCCAGTCGATTCGGACGGTGTGGGCGTGGGTGGGGTCGACGACCGGGAACGCCCCGCGGAGGACGGTGGTGCCGCCCTCGTCGACCGCCGGGGGGTCGAGGACCAGGGTGAGGGCGGCGGCCCCGACCGGGACGTTGTTCCCGAACTCGGAGGTCCCGGCCGGGGTGGAGGCGGTGGCCACCACCGGGGTGCCGAGGGCGAACCCGGCCGGCAGCGGCAGGGCCAGGGTGAAGGCGGTGGCCGCGTCCGACCCGACCTCGGCCCCGTTGACCGCCTTCGGGCCGTAGCCGGCGGCCGTCCCGGCCGGGACGGCCACCGTCCCGAGGTACGCCCGGCCCTGGCCGAACCCGTTCGGGTCGTCGGCGTCGGCCCCGAACCGGGTCAGGTCGGCGGCGTACACGTCCAGCACGTCCCCCGGCCGGGCCACCCCGGACACGAGGAGCTGGCCGTCGGCCACCACCGCCCCGGTCAGGACCGGGAAGTTCAGCCGGGCGTTCGGCCCGTCGTCGAGGTCGCCCGGGTCGTTCGGGGTGACCCCGTCGGCCCCCAGGTCGGTCCCCAGGTCGATCCCCAGGCCGACGTTCCGGTAGATGGCGTTCCCGCGGACGCGGTTGCCGTCCCGGGGGCCGCCGTCGGCAGAAATCCCCTGGTCCACGACCAGGACCCCGGCCCCGAGGTTGTGGGCGATGACGTTCCCCTCGGCCGGGTCGGCCACCCCGCCGACGACGACATCCGCGGTGTCGATCGACACCCCGTCGGCGGCGTTCCCGAGGGCGGCGGCCCGGGTCCGATCGGTGCCGATGAAGTTCCCCCGGATGGCCGTCCCGGAGGTGTAGTCCCCGACCGACACCCCGCGGCCGCCGTTGGCCGCGATCACGTTCCCGTAGGTCCCGAGCGGGTCGGCGTCGTCGGCGGCCGGCCGGCCGATCGTGGTGTTCTCCACCCCGAACCCGATGCGGATGCCGTCCGAGGCGTTCCCGAGCGGGAGCAGCCCGGACACGTCGGTCCCGATCCGGTTGCCGGCGATCAGGTTGTCGGCCGGCGGCGGGGCCTCGTCGTCGATCAGGAGGTGGACCCCGAAGGTGCCGTTCCCGCTGATGGTGTTGGCGGCGGCCGGGTCCGGCCCGCCGACCGTGGTCCCGGACGCCCCGTTGGAGATGACCACCCCGGAGTTGTCGTTCGGCAGGGCCGCCGTCCCGGCCGCGTTCGTCCCGATCCGGTTCCCCTCGATCCGGGTCCCGGAGGCGGCGCCCTCGGCCCCGCCGAGGCGGACCCCGTGGGTGCCGTTGCCGCTGAGCAGGTTCCCGGCCCCCGGGGCGGTGCCGCCGACCCGGGTGTCGGTCGCCCCGCCGACGAACACCCCGCTATTGGTGTTACCCAGGGCGGCCGTCCCGGTCGCGTCGGTCCCGATGTAGTTCCCGAGGATCGCCGTCCGGGCCGCCCCGCCGGTGGCCACCACCCCGTGCTTCCCGTTCCCCGAGATGACGTTGCGGGCCCCGGCCGCCGCCCCGCCGATCGTGTTGTCCGCCGCCCCGCCGTCAACCCGGACCCCGGAGAACCCATTCCCGACGGCCGCCGTCCCGGCCGCGTTCAGCCCGATCACGTTCCCGGCCACCAGGTTGTCGGCCGTCCCGGCCCCGATGATCCACACCCCCCGGTGGGCGTTCCCGCTGAGGACGTTCCCGGCCCCGGGGGCGGTCCCGCCGACCGTGTTCCCGGTCGCCCCGTCGGAGATCACCACCCCGGACGCCCCGTTCGGCACGGCCGCCGCCCCGGCCGCGTCCGTCCCGATGAGGTTCCCCTGGACGGTGTTCCCGGCCGACCCGAGGGTGAGCCGGACCCCGTCCCCGCCGTTCCCGCTGATCACGTTCCCGGCCCCGGGGGCGGTCCCGCCGATCAGGTTGCCGGTCGAGTCGAAGATCAGCTCGACCCCGGCCCCGGCCCCGGCCAGGCCGGCGGTGCCGGCGGCATTCAGCCCGATGGTATTCCCCTGGACGACGAACCCGGCGGCGTCGCTCATCCCGATGCCGGCGGCCGTCCCGCCGATCAGGTTGCCGGCCCCGGGGGCGGTCCCGCCGATGGTGTTGACGGCGGCCGTCCCGAGCGTGAAGTTGAGGAGGACGGCGTAATCGACCAGGGCGGTGGTTCCGGCCGCGTCGGTCCCGATGTAATTCCCCTCGACCCGGTTGTCGGTGGCCGGGGTGGGGGTGCCGCCGGAAATCTGGATGCCGCTGGCGAAGACGTTCCGGGCGCCCGCCGCGGTCCCCCCGAACAGGGTGTTCCGGGGGCCGTTGTAGATCCACTCGCCGAAGTTGTTCGGCAGGTACACGGTGCCGGTGCGGTCGAGGCCGAACAGGTTCCCCTGGACGGTGTTCCCGTCGGTGCCCACGCCCTCGATATAAAGCCCGGTGGTGGCGTTCCCGGCGATCAGGTTGCCGGCCCCGGCGCCCGGGGCGGCGGTCAGCCCGCCGACCGTGTTCCCGTAGGCCCCGAGGATGATCTCGATGCCGACGTGGTTCGGCCGGGCCAGCAGGCCGGTCGGGTCGGTGCCGATGTAGTTCCCGGCCACCACCGCCCCGGTGGTCCCGACGTTGCGGATGATGATCCCGTCGAGCGTGTTCCCGCTGATCACGTTCCGCTCGGCCGCGTCGGCCACCCCGTCGGCGTTCGTCCCGACCCGGCCGCCGGCCTCGGTCACCTGGATGCCGTAGTCGTTGCCCAGCGCGGCCCCGTCGATGTCCACCCCGATCCAGTTCCCGGCCGCCACGTTCGCCCCGCTCAGGACGATCCCGCGGCCGGTGTTCCCGGCGATCACGTTCCGCTCGTTGGCGTTGAACGGGTCGTCCGACCCGTCCGTCCCGATCACGTTGCCGGTCGCCCCGAAGATGGCCACCGCGTCCGGGTTGGGGACGGCCAGCCGCCCGGTCGCGTCGGTGCCGATGAAGTTCCCGGCCACCCGGTTGTTGTTCGCCCCGGAGATCAGCACCCCGTACTGCGAGTTCCCGCTGATCAGGTTCCCCTCGGCCGCGTCGGCCGACCCGTCCCCGTTCGTCCCGACGACGTTGCCCGACGCCCCGCCCTGGATCAGCACCCCGGCGGCCGCGTTCCCCAGGGCCGCCGTCCCGGCCGCGTTGGTGCCGATGGAGTTGCCGGCGATGACGTTCGACGCCCCCTGGACCAGGACCCCGTTCCCGCCGTTGCCCGAGATCACGTTCCGCTCGGCCGCGTCGTTCGTCCCGTCGGCGTTCGTCCCGACGGTCACCGCCGTGGCGGCGGGCCCGATCCAGATGCCGCCCTGGCCGTTGCCGGCGGCCCCGGCCCCGGTCGCGTCGGTCCCGAGGTAGTTCCCGTAAATCCACACGTTGGAGGCGGTGGCGAAGACCCCGATCCCGAACCCGTTGCCGGCCACGTTCGGGTACCGGTTGATGGTCAGCCCGCGGACCGTCACGTTGTCGGCCTGGACGTTGAGCCCGAACGACCCGAGGGAGCCGTCGGTCGCATAGGTCCCGTCGAGCTCGACCAGCGGCGGCCCGACGTACCCGGACCCGCCCTGGCTCCACCCGTCGACCGTCACCGGGTCGGTGATGACCGGCAGGGAGACGCCGCCGCCGATGTAGCTCGGCCGGATGGTGTGGACCTCCCCCAAGTCCCCGGCGATGTTGAACCGGATGGTGTCCGCCCCGGTGGCCGCGTTGGCGTCCAGGATCGCCTGGCGGAACGACCCGGCCCCGGAGTCGTTGGTGTTGGTGACGGTGTAAGTGTTCGGGTTGGTCCGGTCCTCCAGCGGCTCCCACCCGAGGAGCGGGCGGCGGCCCCGGCGGCGGTCGTCGGCCCGGACCCGGGCGACGTAGTTGCGGACGGCGGCGGTCCAGCCGTAGCGGCGGAGCATGTGCGGCCCCTCACGGGGTTCGGGAGCGGTGCGAGTCAACGGCGTGACACAATGATTTTAACAGATCGTCCGGTTATACAAGCCCGATTTTGACCCAGACATCAGGGTATTTCGCGCCGGCTCTTAATGCGGGTCCTGAATCGGGTCCGGGTCCGACCTCAACGAGTTGACCCTCTGAGCCTGGGAAGCGGCAAGAGGATTCACCCCCGGGTACGATTTTTCAACCGCCCTCACACCCGGACCCGCCCGGCCACCTCCTCGTAGAAGCCGACGAGCTGGGGCAGGCAGACCTCCAGGCTGTAGGCCCGGCGGACCGTGTCCATCCCGTTCTCCCGGAGGTGGCGGTGGGCGGCCGGGTCGTCGAGCACCGCCCCGGCCAGGTCGGCCATCCGGGCCGGGTCGAAGAACGGGGCCAACAGGCCGTTGTGGCCGTGCTCGATCACCTCCCGGACCGGCGGGGTGTCGGACGCCAGGACGGTCGCCCCGCAGGCCAGGGCGTCCAGGAGCGACCAGCTCAGGACGAACGGGACGGTCAGGTAGACGTGGAGGTCGGAGATGGAGAAGAACTCGGCCAGGACCTTCGGCGTCACCGGCGGGAGGAACGTGAACCGGGACAGGTCGTAGCTGTCCTGCTCCAGCACCCACTGCTTGTACGTCTTCCCGCCGGTCTTGGCCTCGTCCCCGCCGTAGAAGGTCTTCTCCTGGCCGATGACCGCGAAGTGGACGTCGTCCCGGCGGGCGGAGAGTTCCTTGGCGAACCTCATGAACACGTCGAACCCCCGCATGGCCTCCAGCCCGCGGGCGGCGTAGGTGACCAGCTTCTTCCCCTCGGGGGCGACGAACCCCCCGGCCCGGCGGGCGTCGAACCGCGGGGCCGGCGTCCAGACGGCCGTGTCGACCCCGTCGAAGATGACCCGCACCTTGTCCCGGAACTCGGCCGGCAGCCGGTCCCGCTGCCACCGGGTCGGGCTGTACCCGGCGTCGCAGTTGTACAGGTCCAGGAGCAGCCCGGCGTTGCGGAACCGGGCCCGGATCAGGACCTCCGGGGTCGGCCGGTCGTCCGGCCGGAAGTCCATGTCCGACCCGACGGTGTGGTAGAAGTACTCGAAGTAGCTGACGATCGGGACGCCGGGGTACAGCTCCCGCAGCGGGGCGGCGGACAGGAACCCGGAGTGGGCGACGACCAGGTCCGGGCGGAGGTCCGGCCGGGCCCGCAGGGCGGTGTACAGGCCGTGGCTGTGCCAGGTCAGGTTCTCGAACGTTCGGGAGTAGAAGTTGGTCTGGGCGGTGGCCCCGCCGGCGGTGTCGAACCGGATGCGCTCGACCCCGGGGATGGCCCCGTCCCCGGTCCGGGAGGCGAACGTCACCCGGTGGCCGGCGGCCGCCATCCGCCCGCCGACCGGCCCGAACTGGGCCGGGAAGTTCTGGTGCGCGAAGAGGACGTGCATGGTTGGCTCGACGAGGGTGGGGGCCGATGGCGGACACGTTACCCGAAAAACTGACCGGGCGGAAGGAGTTGGCTGGCGCTCCGGCCGGGGACGTTCTGGCCGGGATCATTGGTTCGGCCGCAGGGTGTGCGGGTCGCCGAACCAAACCAATGAGAACGGCCGGGCGGGTTCTCATGATTTCCCGCCGTGGCCCGGGCCGGGCCGTCCCCGTACAGATGACCGGACGGGTTCCGGGGCGTAACGCATGACAGCCGGTCGGGCGGCGCTGGCCGTCGCACTCGCCGCCGCGGCCGCGC
>JAIEQN010000009.1 GCA_019747685.1 Gemmataceae bacterium | reverse complement strand
ACCGCCACCCGGCGGCCGTCGCCCCGCGGACGCTGCCGGCCTTCCGGGCCAGGGCCAGGAAGGTCGCCTGGAAGGCGTCCTCGGCGGCGTGCCGGTCCCGCGGGAGGGCGGCCCGACAGACCGCCCAGACGGTCCCGGCGTGCCGCCGGACGAGCAGCTCGAAGGCCGTCCCGTCGGCCGTCCGGGCGTACCGGACGAGTAGCTCGGCGTCGGACGCCGGGTCGCCCGCCCCGACGGCGGCGGACAGCGTCCGGAGGATCGGCGTGTCGGTCATCTCCGGTTCTCGCTCACGATCGCGTTCGGGTATAAAGAGCCGCGTCCCGCCGGTCCGCATCCGGTTCCGGAAGAAAAAATGCCGATCCCGATCGCTTGCCCCGAATGCGACGCCCGCCTGGAGGCCCCGGACGACGCGGCCGGCAGAACGATCCGCTGCCCCAAGTGTACCGCCCGGATGGTCGTTCCGGACCGTGAGGACGAGAACGACCGGCCGCGGCCGCGGGTCCGGCCGCGGGACGACGACGAGTCCGACGACCGGCCGCGGCCCAGGAAGCGGCGGAAGCCGGCGAAGTCCGGCGGGGTGCCGGCGTGGCTGACGGTGGTCGGCGGTGTCGGGCTGCTGGCCCTGACCGGGGTGTCGGCGTGGCTGGCCCTGGGAAACAAGAAGGGGGACGGCGACAAGCCCGGCGGGGCCGGGGTGCAGGGGGCGGCCGCGGTGGCGGCCGGCGGGCGGGCCGCCCCGGCCGGGTTCACGGCCGTGGTCGAGCCGGACGGCGGGTACGAGGTGTTCCTGCCCGGGGAGGTCGGCAAGGTCGATCACGGCGGCCCCACCGGGCCGATCCCGCGGACCGACACGGCCGGGTGGTACGGGTTCAACGACATGGGCAACCTGCAGATCGGCGCCGTCGCCCGGGCGGTCCCGCCGGGGACACCCGGGAAGACCGAGGCCGACCTGCTGGCGGTGCTGGAGCGGTTCCACTACCGCCGCAACCCGTTCGCCGGGACGGAGGCCCGGCGGATGACGACGCTCGGCGGCCGGCCGGCCCTGGAGGTGCGGTACAACGAGGAGAGCGGGCGGAAGGCCGCCGCCCGGTTCGTCCTGCTGGTGACGGTGAAGGGGAACAAGGCGTACGTCGTCGAGACCAAGGTGGACAGCGGCAAGGACCCGGACGCCCGGCACGACCAGGTCGTCGAGTCGTTCCGGTTCCGGTGACGAGGCGAAGCCCGGCCGTGGCTGTGGCCGGGCTTGGGTCGTGTTGTCCCCCTACCCCTACTTCCGCGACTTCGGGTGGCGGAACGGGACCCACCCGCCGTTGTCCTTGCTGCTGGCCACGCACTGGGTGATGAACAACATCCCCTCGGCCCCGTCGTACACGTTCGGGTAGATGGTGTTCGTGGCCTCGAACGTCTTCCCCTCGGCCCGCTGGACGATGGCGTCGTAGGCGGCCGCGTAGATGTTGGCGAACGCCTCGAAGAACGCCTCCGGGTGGCCGCTCGGTAGCCGCGAGGCGGCCCCGGCGGCGGCCCCGAGGTACGGCCCGCCGTTGCGGGTGTACAGCTTGTGCGGCTCGCCGTTCCTTCTGACGAGCAGCTTGTTCGGCTCCTCCTGGTGCCACTCCAACGCGGCCTTCGTCCCGTCCACCTCGATGAACAGGTCGTTCTCCCGGCCGTGGCTGATCTGCGACGCCGTCACGGTGGCCAGGGCCCCGTTCTCGAACCGAACGGCCGCCACCCCGTAGTCGTCCAGCGGCCGGCCCTCGACGAACGTCTTCAGCAGGCAGGAGATTTCCTTCGGCAGCAGGCCGGTGATGAACCGGCCGAGGTTGTAGGCGTGGGTGCCGATGTCGCCGAAGCAGCCGGCCGCCCCGGACTTCGACGGGTCGGTCCGCCACGCCGCCTGCTTCTGGTTGTCGGCCTCCAGCCGGGTCCGCAACCAGCCCTGGATGTAGTTGCTGCGGAAGGCGTTGATCTCGCCGAGGTCGCCGTTGAGGACCATCTCCCGGGCCTGCCGGACGAGCGGATAGCCGGTGTAGTTGTGGGTGACGGCGAACACCACCCCAGACTGCTCGACCAGCTTGACCAGCTCTTCGGCCTGGGCCAGGTCGAACGTCATCGGCTTGTCGCAGACGACGTTGATGCCGGCGGCCAGGAACGCCTTGGCGGCGTCGAAGTGGACGTGATTGGGGGTGGTGATGCTGGCGAAGTCGATGCCGTCCGGGCGGGCCTTCTCGGCGGCGGCCATCTCGGCGAACGAGCCGTAGGCCCGGTCGGCGGGCACGTCGTAGTCGGGGGCGGAGGCCTTGGACTTGGCCGGGTCGGACGAGAACGCCCCGGCGACCAGGGTGGCCCGGTTGTCGAGCCCGGCGGCGATCGAGTGGACGCGGCCGATGAACGACCCCTGGCCGCCGCCGACCAGGCCCATCCGGAGCTTGCGGTTGAGCGGCGCGTTCGTGGGCATGGCGGCGGACTCCGGCACGGGGAGGAAAAGCGTGCCGAGATTGTACGCCCCTGGCGACCGGGAGCGAGCCGGGCCGGCGGTTCGGGCCGGGGCGGAATTCTCTTGCGGCCTCAATCCGGGGCCATTACAATCCCGTCCGAGCAGTACCGCAATCCGAATGTTGGAGGAGGGACCGATGCCCCGGTTCACCCGCTCCCTGGTCCTCGCGGCGGCCGGCCTGGCGGTCGCCGCGGTGGCGGCCGACCCGCCGGCCGCCGGCGAGAAGGCCCTGCAAGACCAATCGACCCGATTCCAGGAGGCCAAGCGGCGGGCGGACGAGAAGGCCGCCAAGGCGTTCGAGGCGGTCGTCGACAAGGCCAGGACGAGTCGGAAGGTGAACGAGGCCGCCCGGCAGGACTGGATCGACAAGTGCGTGGCGGCCAAGTCCGAGTACGAGCGGACCGGGCGGTGGCCGCGGGACCCGGGCCTGGGGCTGGAGGACGACGAGTGGCAGTACGTCCTGGCCCAGGCGAAGGCGTACGAGCCGCTGGCCAAGGAGTACACCCGGCAGGTGAAGGCGGCCCGGGAGGCGAAGGACGACGGGGAGGTGGCCCGGCTGTTGGCGGCCAAGGGGAAGCAGGCCGATGTCGCCTTCCCGGGCCGGGCCGGGTTCGCCGCCGGGAGCAAGTGGAGCGGGCTGGCGGTCGGGGCGAAGGGCGGGCGGACGACGGTCGACCTGCGGGTCACGGCCGTCAACAACGCCTCGTTCGAGGGGGTGGTGGTGGTCAACCCGCAGCTCGCCAACCACCCGATCTACGAGGTGTCCGGGACGGTGGAGGGGAACAAGCTGCACTTCTTCAAGGGGCGGCAGGTCCAGGGGGACGGGGGCCGCGGGAGTTCGTCGGCTACCTGTCGGCCGACCGGGTGTTCCTCGAGTACCCGGCCGGCCGGGTGCTGATGGAGCGGACCGGCGGGCCGAAGAAGTGACCCGGCCGCCGACCGGGCCCGTCCGGGGCTTGCGGTCGGGCGGACGATTTCCGCCTTGCTAGTAGCGATCGGATGGAGGACAATTACGACCGACCGTCGTACCATCGCTCGGCCTCAAGCCCCGGTAGGAGCGGCCCGTGCCCCCCTACACCGTCGGCGAATTGACCGAACGGTTGAACGCCGCACCCGACCTGGACGACCTGAAGAAGGCCCTCCAGACCGCGATGTGGATCGAGTTCACGACCATCCCGCCGTGCCTGACCGCCTACTGGTCGATCAAGGACGGTGGCCTCGGTTCCGAGGCCGCCTTCTCCCTCCAGGAGATTTGGCTGGAAGAGATGCTCCACCCGGGGCTGGCGGCGAACATGTTGAAGGCGATCGGCGGACACCCCGAGTTCAACAGCCCGGGGTCGATCCCGACCTACCCGGGGCCGCTGCCCGGGAAGGTCCACCCCGAGTTGACGATCGAGCTGCGGGGGCTGGACGACCCGACCCTCGACACGTTCATGCGGATCGAGTACCCGAACGCCGACCCGGTCGCCCTGACCCCGAACGAGATTGCGGCGGCGGCCGTGCTCGGGGGACCGCTGGGCCTCGGGGTCCCCGCCCTGTCCACCATCGGGGCGTTCTACGCGGCCGTCGCCAAGGCGTTCACCGACCTCAGCCCGCCGCTCGACCCGGCCGGGCAGGTGGTCGAGCCGGCCGTCGGAGTGACCGCGATCACCTCCCCCGCGGAGCTCCTGGCGGCCGTCGAGCTGATCGCCCGCCAGGGGGAGGGGTCGGCCACCTCGCCGGCGGACACCGCCTGGACGACCCCGCCCACCACTACCGGTTCGCCGTACTGCGGGCCGGGGGGAAGCTGGTCAAGGACGCCACGACCGGGGTGTTCAGTTACACCGGGGCGGAGGTCCGGCTGCCCGAGGCCTGGCCGGTCGGCCCGGTCCCGGCCGGGGGCTACCCCGAGTCGGCGATCGACCCCGAGGTCCGGCCGGCGGCGGGCGAGTTCGACGGGCAGTTCCGGACGCTGGTCGAACAGCTCCAGACGGCCTGGGACACCGGGAACCAGGCCCCGGCCGGGGGCGGGCCGACGCCGATGGAATTGGCCATCGACGCCATGCGGGGGCTGATGGGGCCGGCCCGGAAGTTGATGGAGAGGCCGTTGCTGGACGGGAGCGGCCGGCACCCCGGGCCGGCCTTCCGGCTGGTCTAATGCCGGGGCCGTCAGCCGACCCCCTTCGTCCGGTCCAGCTCGTCCCGCAGCCGGGCCAGCTCGGCCTCGGCGGCCTCGGCCCGCCGCCGTTCGGCGTCCCGCTCCCGCTCGGCGGCCAGCCGGGCGGCCCGCTCGGCGACCAACTCGACCCGGACGGCGTTCAACTGTCCCAGCAGCTCCCCGGGGAGCGGCAGCAACTCGCCCCGGAACCAGTACCGGACCCACCCGTCGAGCAGGGCGACTTGCAGCTCCAGTTCCGGGACCGCCAGCCGGCCGGCGTCGTTCGGCTTCACCGACTCGTACCGCTCGCCGGCCAGCCGGAAGACGGTTAGCTCGTCGGCGTCCGGGTAGAACAGCAGGTAGTACGGGACCCGCAGGTCCCGCTCGTACCGGGCGTGGTTGTCCTCGTAGTCCTTCCGCGGGTTGCTCTTCGACACGTACTCGAGCACCAGCAGCGGCCCGACCGGCTGGAGCGGGGTCATGAAGCTGCCGGCCACGTCGAGCGGGGCGGGGTGGACGACCACCATGTTGTCCGGGACCACCCGGGCCGGTCGGGTCGGGTGCTGGCCCGGGACGGGGTACTGGATCAGCAGCTCGTTGAACACGTGGACGTCCGGCCGGGCGGCCGCGACGAGGTCGAAGCTCTCCAGGGTGATCTTCCGCTGGGTGGCCTGGGCGGTGGCTTCCATGAAATGCTCCAACGGGAGCGACCGGAGGTAGCGCTCGGCGTCGATCTCGTAGATCACCTTGAGCCGGGCGGGGTCGAGGCCGGCGGCCGGCGTCATTCTTCAGCCCTCATCGTGGAGCGGAGCCGGGGGAAGTGTAACCGCGGGCGAGGCGGACCGGAAGGTGAGTCAGACCACCCCGGCGGCCCGGAGCCGGGCGAGTTCGGCGGCGTCGAGGTCGAGGAGTTCGCCCAGGACGGCGTCGGTCTGCTCGCCGAGCCGGGGCGGCATCCCGGCCGGTGGCAGCGGCCCGCCGGTCAGGTGGAACGGGCTGCCGATCAGGTCCACCGGGTTGCCGGCCGGGTCGCGGACCGTCACCCGCATCCCCCGGGCGGCCGTCTGCCCGTCGGCGAACACCGCCGGGTAGTCCCGGACGACCGCGTGCGGGACGTTCGCCTCGGTCAGCCGGCGTTCCCATTCCGCGGTCGGGAGCGACCGCATCAGGGCCTCGACCTGCGGCACGACCTCGCCCCGTAGCTCGACCCGCTGCCGGTTCGTCGCGTAGCGGGGGTCGGCCC
The DNA here is from genome assembly GCA_019747685.1 of Gemmataceae bacterium. Lineage (GTDB taxonomy): Bacteria > Planctomycetota > Planctomycetia > Gemmatales > Gemmataceae > Urbifossiella. Next base: position 960 of record JAIEQN010000009.1, on the reverse strand, counting down.
CGAGGTCGGGGGCGTCGGCGGCCTGGCAGAACGCCCGCCACTGGCCGTCGTTGCCGACGTTCAAGACCAGCCAGCCGTCGGCCGTGGCGAAAAGCTGGTACGGGACGATCTGGAGGTGAGCGTTCCCCTGGCGGGCGGGCATCGCCCCGCTGGTCAGGTACGCCTGGGCGACGTTCACCTGGGCGGCCAGGGCGCAGTCGTGCAGGGCCAGGTCGATCGCGTACCCGTGGCCGGTCCGCTGCCGGGCGTGGAGGCACGCGAGGACCGCGGTGGCCGCGTAGAGGCCGGTCAGCACGTCCGCCACCGCCACCCCGACCTTGCACGGCGGGCCGTCGGTCGGGCCGGTGATGGCCATCAGCCCGCTCAGGGCCTGGACGGCGAAGTCGTACCCCGGGGCGTCGGCCCGCGGCCCGATCCGGCCGAACCCGCTGATCGAGCAGACGACGAGCTTGGGGTGTCGTGAGAGCAACTGGTCCGGCGTCAGCCCGAGCTTGGCCGCGCTGTCGGACCGGAAGTTCTCGATGAGGACATCCGACTTGGCGAGGAGTTGCTGAAAGATCGCCGCCCCGTCCGGGCGGGCGATGTCCAGCGTCACCGACCGCTTGGACCGGTTGGAGGACAGGAAGTAGGCGGACAGGTCGCCGAGGAACGGCGGCCCCCAGGCCCGGGTGTCGTCGCCGACGCCCGGCCGTTCGAGCTTGACCACCTCGGCCCCGAGGTCGGCCAGCAGTTGCCCGCAGAACGGCCCGGCCAGCACCCGGGCGGCGTCGAGCACCCGCACCCCGGCGAGCGGCGGGACGGTGTCCGGCGGGAACGGCAGCATGTCGGCCTCCTGCCGGATTCTATTCGGAGCACAGGCCGGGAGGCCTGTGCCACCAAGACAAGGGTTTGGTGGCACAGGCCTCCCGGCCTGTGCGGGCCTCAGTCGTCCTCGTCGGCGGCCGGGCGGGAGGTGGGCCG
>JAIEQN010000802.1 GCA_019747685.1 Gemmataceae bacterium | reverse complement strand
AAGGCGGCCTCGAAGGTGGCCCCGTCCGCCCCCACCCGGGTCCCGGCCTTAACCTGCCCGCCGGGGGCCGGCTTGCCGTCCGGGCCGGGCGGCCCGCCCAGGAAGAACGTCACCGGCCCGGCCGGGGCGTCCCCGGACTCCTCGTCCCGGACGACCGCCCGGACGGTGACCCGCTGGCCGGGCCGGAACAGGGCCGGGTCGGCCAGGTCGGCCCGGGCGGTCCGGATGCGGGCGGCGACGGCCGCCAGGGCGTGGTCCTGGCCGATCACCCGCCCGGCCAACCTCCCCTCCCGCCCGAGCAGGATGTCGACCTCGTTCTTGACCATCTTGCCGACCGGGATGCCGGTCCACCCGGCGACGATCTGGCCGACGGCGGCGGCGTCGACCACCGGCCGGACGAGCGGCGCTTCCCCCTGGACGGCGGCTAATTCCCCGCGCAGCCGGGCCAGCTCGGCCTGCGGGTCGGGGCCGCCCCCGTTCCCGTCCGCCGGCGTGGTCCCCGGTTCCTGCTGACCCTCTTCCCCCTTTTCGACGACGCCGAGGACCCGGCGGATTTCGTCCACCAGGGCCCGCTCCTTTTCCAGCCGGGCGGCCAGTTCGTCCCGCCGGGCCTCGGCCGCGGCCTTCGCCTCGGTCAGGTCGGCCAGCCGGCCGGCGTGGTCGGCCCACCCGGCCTGCTCCCGGCCGACGGCCGCGATCTCGGCCGCCAGGTGCTCGACCTCGCGGGTCACGTCTTCGAGGTCCGGCGGGGTGGCCGCCTGGCTCAGCTTGACCCGGGCGGCGGCCGTGTCGATCAGGCTGATCGCCTTGTCCGGCAGGTGCCGCTCGGGCAGGTAGCGGATGCCCAGCCGGACGGCCGCCAGGACCGCCTCGTCCAGGATGCGGACCCCGTGGTGCTTCTCCATCGGGCCGACCACCGCCCGGAGCATCCGGACGGCCCGGGCCTCGTCCGGCTCCCCGACCCGGACCTCCTGGAACCGCCGCTTGAGGGCCGGGTCGCCCTCGAAGTGCCGCTTGTACTCGTCGTAGGTGGTGGCGGCGACGGTCCGCAGCTCGCCCCGGGCCAGGGCCGGCTTGAGCAGGTTGGCCGCGTCCCCCTGCCCGGCCTGCCCGCCGGCCCCGATGAGCGTGTGGGCCTCGTCCACGAACAAGATGACCGGGGCCGGGGACGCCTTGACCTCCTGGAGGACGCCCTTCAGGCGGTTCTCGAACTCCCCCTTCACCCCGGCCCCGGCCTGGAGTAGCCCGAGGTCCAGCGTCCGCAGGACAACCGGCCGGAGCGGCTCGGGCACGTCCCCGGCGGCGATCCGGGCGGCCAGCCCCTCGACCACGGCGGTCTTGCCGACCCCGGCCTCCCCGGTCAGGATCGGGTTGTTCTGCCGGCGGCGGGTGAGGATGTCGATCACCTGGCGGATTTCCGCGTCCCGCCCGACCACCGGGTCGATCGTCCCGGCCCGGGCGGCGGCCGTCAGGTCGTGGGTGTACTGGTCCAGGTTCGGGGTCGGGCCGGCGACGCTGGGCTTGCCCGGCTCGGCCGGCCCGGCGGCCGGCTCGCCCTCGTCCGACGGGTTCTTGGCCAGCACGTCCGGCAGCTCCTTGAGCAGCCGGTCCTCGGACAGCTTGCCCAGCTCGGCCGACGCCCCCTTGACCCGGGCCGACAGCGACCGCTCGGCCACCCCGGCGGCCAGCAGGTGGGCCGACCGGACGGCCCCGGCCCCGTACTCCAGCGACGCCAGGGCCCACGACTCCCGGGTCAGGTCGAGCACCTCGAACGACAGCTCGGGGGCCCGGCCGTGGCCGGTCCGGAACCGCCCGACGGCGGCGCCCACCTCCCGCCGGGCCTTGGCCGCGTCGAGCCCGTAGTGCCGGAGTACCCCCGGCAGGTCCCCGCCGGGGGCGTCGAGCAGGGTGAGCAGCCAGTGCTCGACCTCGATGTGCGAGTGGGTCCGGGACAGGGCTAGCCCGGCGGCCGCCTCCAGGGCCCGGCGGCAGGCCGGGTTGAGCTTGTTGATGAGGGCGCGGGGGCTGATGGCGGGCATGGGGCGAATCCCGGCGGGGTGGGGACGGGGTGCAGTGTCGGGCCTCCGGCCGCCGGACGCAAGGGGCCGCCCGGATTTCCCCCGACCCGGCGCCCCGAATGGGAGTGCCTGAGTTTGCCCTGGGCGGCCGGGGAAGTGTCCGACACCGCCCGCTTCGCGGAAACCGAGAAAAGTGGTCGAAGTCTCTTGACAGGCCGCCGGGAGCGTATACGATCGGGGCTGTTCGCTCACTTCTCGCTCCGCCCGCGTCTCGCACCTCGATGCAGGAGGCCGTTATGTGGCAGGACTGGTTCGGACGATGCCCCCTCCCGTCAGAATGACGACGGGGTGAGGGTCGAACTCCGCTGCGAGGCCCTGGAGGACCGCTGTACCCCGGCCACGTTCACCGTCACGACCGACGTGGAGAACAACACCCCCGGCGACGGTGTAGTCTCCCTCCGCGAGGCCGTCGACTCATCGAACAAGAACGACCCCGGGGCCGGTAAGCAGAACGTGGTCGACTTCGCCGCGGGGCTGAAGGGCAAGGCCATCACCCTGACCCAGGACCAGATCGTCATCACCAAGAGCGTCCGCATCATGGGGCCGGGCAGTGCGGACCTGACGGTCAAGCGGAACACGTCGGGCGCCCAGTTCCGGCTCTTCACGGTCAACGCGAACACGACCGTCCTCTTCCAGGGGCTCACCCTCCGGGACGGGTACGCCCCCGGGTCCGCCGTCCCGGCCGGGGGCGGGGCCATCTACTCCGAAGGGACCCTGACCGTCTCCGTCAGCCAGTTCCTGAGCAACGTCGCGGGCAGCCACTACACCGGCCCCGGCCGGGGCGGGGCCATCCGGGCCGCGGCCGGGTCGCTGGAGCTGCTCGGCACCACCCTGGGCGGGAACGGGGCCACCTACGGGGGGGCGGTCTACGCCGCCGTCCCGGTCGTCATGAACGACTGCGTCGTCACCCTGAACAACGCGGCCACGAGCGGCGGGGGCCTGTACTTCGTCGGCGCCGGCAAGACCGCCGAGCTGCGCGGGACGGAGGTGTTCGGGAACGGCGCCCTGGAGGGGGCCGGGGTCTTCCTGGAGGGGGCCACGCTCGACCTGCGGCTGCAGACCAAGCTCTACGACAACGCGGCGTCCGGGAAGGGCGGCGGGGTGTACGCCAACGGCGGGAAGGTCCTCTACGACGGGGTCACGATCGGGGACAACACGGCCTCGGTGGGCGACGGCGTGTACCTGACCGGCGGGGCCACCACGGAGGGGACCAACGTCGTCTGGAACAACGACGTGCAGGCGCCCTGACCGAGCGGCCGCTTCACCGGCCGGCCCCGGACAGCCCGTCCGGGGCGGCCGCCCTCGCCCGCACCCCCACGTCACGGAGTCCCCGTCAGGCCCCGTCAGCCCCTCGTCGGGTGTTCCATCCTCGCCGGACTCGCCCTCGTGGTCGGTGGCACCCCGGCCGCCCCGGCCCCGCCCGGCGTTCCCCCCGCCCTGGCCGCCGGGGTCAAGTTCGCCGAGGTCGGGAAGGTGGACCGGTACGTCGCCACCAGCGGCGGCTGGGACCTGCCGGCCGACGACCCCCGGCTGTGGCAGCCGGCCTTCGACCTGGCCCAGCGGCTGTCCGACAAGTCCGGGGTCCGGTTCGGGTGGGGGCCGGACCAGGAGAACTACTTCCTCTTCACCACCGTGGCCCGGTACCGGGAGCTGACCACCCCGAGCTTCCACCGGACCGACCGGCCCCACCGCCAGCGGGACCGAAACGACGCCGGGATGGAGCAGTTGTACTGGCCTGAAGCTGTCATCGCCCCGGAGTTCACGTCGCCGCACTCGATGGGCCGGACCGCCGCGATCGTACGGGGGTCCGTTCGAGTCAAGCACGTGCTGGGCGACGCGATCGTGTTCGCCACCGGCGACGTGACGATGGGAGATAACTGCTCGGGCGCGGTCGTCGTCGCCGACGGCGACGTGGAGGTCGGCGGGAACCTGTACGACTCGCTGATCGTCGCCCGGGGGGACATCCGGGTCCGGAAGATCGCGAACTGTAGCGGCCTGTTCGCCGGCGGCCGGGTCACGATCGGGCAGGAACTGCCGGACCAGCCCGACGAGACGCGGTCGTTCGTCCGGGACGACGACGTGTGCCCGTTCGGGTTCGTGACGTGGTTCGACCTGGAGGTGGTCGGCATCGACGCGGCCAAGGCCGACGGCGGGGTCGCCGTCAAGGCGGTGGCGGCCGGCAAGCCGTTCGCCAAGGCCGGCGTCCAAGTCGGCGACCTGGTCACCAAGGTCGGGGAGCACGCGGTCACGACGCCGGAGGAGTTCCGCCGCCGACTCCGGGACGCCCACGCCGTCGCCGCCGAGGCCACCCTCACCGCCCGCCGGGACGGTCAGCCCGTCACCGTCCGGGTGCCCCTGCCCCGCTGAACCCGCCGGCCGTTGCTCACGCCGTTCCGGTGCCCAGCCCGCCACGTACCACAGGGACATCCCGGCCATCGTTCGCCGACGGCGGCCCCCGGTCGGGCGGGGGCCGCCGTCACCGCCGTCACGGTCGCCCCGGCGAAGCCCACCGGGGTGGCCACCCGTCCGTCCTCGAGTCGATCGAGAGGGGCGCCGGCCGGCGGTGGTCAGGGCGGCGGGGTGAGTTCGAAGACCCCGACCGGGCGGGCGGACGGGCCGTCGCCGATCGACCACCTGCTCATCACCACCCGCCACCCGGACGCCTCCAGCTCCTCCAGCAGGTGCAGGCTCACCGACCGGAACGGGTCCGACACCAACACCCGCCCGCCGGCCGACAGGTTCCCCTCGAAGATCCGCCGCAGGTCGGCGTGCAGCGTGGCCCCGTACAACACGTCCGAGCCCAACACCCAGTCGTACCGCCCCGCCTCCGACCACGCCTCCCAGTCCGCCAGCCGGCACTCCAGCCCGGCCGCCCCGTTCCGCTCGCCGTTCAGCCGGCACAGGGCCAGCGCCAACTCGCTCCGGTCGGTCTGCACCACCCGGGCCCCGACCCCCGCCGCCACCAGCCCCGGCAACCCCACCCCCGCCCCCAGCTCCAGCACCGACCGGCCGGCGAACTCCCCCGCCCGGGTCGCCACCTCGTGCGCCAGGGCCAGCGCCGCCGGCCACAGCACCACCCCGTACGGGTGCCGGTCCGGGTCATCCAGGTACGCCGACTCGTCCGACTGCGACAGGACCGCCCGGGTGTGCCGGACGGCCCACTCCCGGCCGCCGACCCGCACCCGGCAGACGCCGATGGGGAAGTCGCCGGCGGTGGTGCGGAGCACCTCGGGCGGGTCGTCGGCCACGGTCGCTCGGCCCCCGGACGACCCGGCCGGCGGCCGCCGGCCGGGTCGCTGGTGGGTGTCATAGGCATCCCGGCCGGGGCCACCAATCCGAACCCCGAGTCGTGTCACAGTGTTGGGCTCGGCTAGTTGGGGCGGAGTCTGAGAGGCCCCGGGTCGTGTAGGGTGGGCGGAGGCCCGCCGGAGGCGGGCTGAGGCCCACGCGGTCACGATCCCCCCGCGTGGGCCTCGGCGGTCCTGTGGACCGCCTCCGCCCACCCTACAGGACCACGCCCTGTCCGCCGGCCGAAGTTTTTCACTTGACTTTGCCAAACGGGATTGTACTGGACATACGGATAGATTCGTTGCCCGGGGCCGAGTAAGCCCTGATCGGGCCGGGGCGGCGGGAGCGTGAGCGGGTCCGGCAATGCCTCAACCGCCGCCGAAGTAGAAACCGAATCTGCGGTTCGGTCGCCGTGGCGGGGCGAGCATGACCGGGTCGCCCCCGCCAAACGAGGTGATCGTCAGTCCAAACAAGGGGTTACGTCAAACGCAAAAAACAGGGGGGGAGGGGGGTCATGCATGAAAACGGTCACGTCCGACGCCGCAACCGACGGCCCGGTCGGTTCCTCCGCCGAAAAACCTGTATGACCGGCGAACGGTCATACCCGATCATGCCGACGCCGCCCGCTCGCCCGGTCGTACAATGCCCCGGGGGCGGCCGGGCCGCGGGAGGGAGTCATGGGGATTGGGTCGCTGGTGCTCTGGGGCGGGATGGCCCTGGGTCAGCCGGACGGGCCGGCCGAGGTCGCCCCGGAGCCGCGGCCGGCCGCCCCGCCGGTGGCCGTCGCGGCGGTCCCCGGCGGCTACCGGATCGCCCTGAACCGCCGGACCGCCGACCGGCTGTCCGACCTGCTGGCCGGGACGGACGAGCAAGCCATCGCGGCCGCCCTCCGCGACCGGGCGAGGGCGGCCGACGAGAAGGACGCCGCGACCCTGGAGCTGATCGCGCTGGTGGCGACGAGCCAGTTGCCCGGGTTCCGGCAGGCGCTGGCCGAGAAGACCGGCCCGGCCGGGGCGGTGGTGACCGTCACCGGGTTGCAGGCCGAGCGGGCGAAGCTGCCGTTCCGCAAGCCCCGGCCGCGGCTGGAGCGGGCGGCCGGGCTGCTCCGGGAGAACATGGCGGTTCTGCCGGCCGACGCCCGGGAGGCGGTCGAGGCCCTGCGGGCGGTCGGCCGGACGACGCCCTTGTTCTGGAAGGTCGAGCCGCTCCCGTAGGGGACGATCGCCATGCCCGACCCCGCCGTGACCCCCCAGATGCTGCGGGACTACCTGCACGACGCCCTACCGGAGGCCGAGCTGGCGGCGGTCGAGCGGGCGCTGCGGGCGTCGGCCGGGCTGCGGGCCGAGCTGGACCGCATCCGGGACCGGGAGGACCGGGGCGAGCACACGGTCGGGGCGATCTGGCGGCGGGAGCGGGTGAGCTGCCCGACCCGG
>JAIEQN010000633.1 GCA_019747685.1 Gemmataceae bacterium | reverse complement strand
CCCCGGGTGTAACTGTACGCCCGTACTATACACTCCCCCGGGCCGGTGTCAAATCCGAATCGGGGTGTGATGGCCCGGCGGCACCGGCCGGCCGGTCGTCACCTCCCGGTCGGGACCGTCAGACGCGGCCGGTCGAACCGGACCTCGCACGCCTGCTCGGTCGTGTGCGACACCAGCAGGCTGACGGTCAGCCGGTCGGGCAGCTTGGCGGTGGCGGCCGGCCACGGCTCGGCCCACTCCTCCCCGTCCCGGCCCCACGTCACCGCGACCACCCCGTCCTTCCGGGTCAGCCCCAGGTAGACCGGACCGGCCGGGCCGTCCGCCAGCCGCCGGCCCTCGCCGCCGTCCGGCCGCATCTCCTCGACCCAGACGGCCTCGTCCAGCCCGTCCTGGGGTTCGCCGTTGTTCAGGTGGTAGGCCCGGTAGCGGTAGATCGCGAAGGTGTGGCCGTCGCCCCCGGCGACCAGCCCGGCTTTCGTCTCCAGCGACTGGTGAGGCTGCCGGACGGCCCGGTTCGGGGCGTCGAGGAAGGCCAGCTTGACCCGCAGGTCGAAGTCGCCGGTCAGGGTGCGGGAGAGCCGGTACGCCCCCGGCGGCCCCGGGGTGCGGACCAGCAGTTCGGTCCCGCGGAGCCGGAGCGCACATCCGGCGGCCGCCTCGTCCGGGGCGCCGTACAGGGCCCGGATGCGGGCCGGCTCGTCGGTCCCGGCCGGGACCGGGGCCGCCACCGCACCGGCCGCGACGACCAACAACGCGGGGAACGCCATCCTGGGCATGACCGGCCTCCGCCGGGGTGAAGTTGGCGTCAGTATACGCGGCCAGGCGGGGGAGGGGGTTAGTTCGGCCGGGCCGCGTCGGCGTGGGCGGCGATCTCGTCCGGCGTCAGCGGCCGGTCGTACACCGCCACCTCGGCCAGCCGGCCCTCGAACCCCCATTGCTTGTCCGGCCGGCCGCCGATCAGGATGCCGTCCGGCTTCCTGGCCACCGGTAGTTCCGCGTCGATCTCCTCGCGGCCGTTCAGGTACGCCCGCACCCGGCCGCCGTCCCGCACCAGCACGGCGTGGGACCACGTCCGGAGCGGGGCCGCCGTGCGGCCGGACGGCGGTGAGGTTCCTGTCGGAACCGCGAGGGCGTTCGCGGTCCCGGCCTTGCCGCCGAGGGCCAGGGCGTCGCCGGCCTTCTCCCCCGACGTGAGGGTGAACAGCGTCCCGGTCCAGTCGCGGGCGTCGGTCGGGAAGCCGTTCCAGAACCACGCCTCCACCGAGTATCGGTCGCCGAGCGGCGGCAGCTTCGCCGCCACCCGGCCGCCGGCGAAGTGGGCCGCCCGGTTGACCGCCGCCGCGCCGTCGAACCGCCGCGAGACCGGCCCGTCCAGCCCGAAGACGACACCAGACTCGAACCGGCCCGGGTTCGTCCCAGCCAGGTCCGCGGCGGTCGGGCCTTCGAGTTCCCCGAGCCGCCAGTACCCGACCGGCTTGGCGGCGAGGATCGACTTGGCGGATGGGTCGGCCGTCGGGTCCGGGAGCGGCTTCCGCTTCTTCCCGGCCACCTCCTCCAGCAGCCCGAGGACGGCGTCGGCGATCTTCGCCTCGGCCCCCACCTCCAGCGCCGCCGACCGGGCCGGCCAGGTGGTGTACCCGCCGAGCGGGTGTTGCTCGGCCGGCGGGATGTACCCCTCCGACCCGTTCGCCAGCTCGACGGTGAACGTCCCGGCCAGCGGGCTCTTGGCCTTGACCTTCAGCCCGGTCAGGGCGAACACCTCGTTCGGGATGGCCGCGATGCCCAGGTCGCCGACGCGGATCGCCTGGAGCTTCAGCTCCCGCCGCGGCTCGTCGTGCAGGAAGACGGTCTCGCGGGCGTAAATCTCCGGCTGGGTGGTCGGCTTCTTGCCGTTCAGCCCGGCCACCACCTTCCGCGCCCACGCCAGCCGCTCCGGCGACGGCACCCGCCGGCCGAGCGTCAGGGTCCGCTCGGCCATCGCCAGCGACACGTCCGACCGATACCGCACGCCCTTCAGGGCCGCCTCGGCAGCGTCGGCCACCGCGTCGGCGTACCCATCGATCGTCTGCGTCGGCTGGGGCTTGGCGTAGTCCATCCAATGCAGGTCGCCGGCCGTGCCTTGCGACAAGATCGCCACGAACCCCTTCCGGTCGCCGCCGATCCGCTGTTCGAGCTTCCCGCAGAACAGCCCGAAGTAGTCGGCCGACACCGGGGCGGCCCCGAAGTAGTGCATCGAGAAGTTGGCCAGCACCGCCAGCGGCTGTCCGTCGGCCGTGCGGACCGACAGCACCGTCAGCCACGGGTCGGTCGGGCCGGACGGGCCGACGAAGTCCGGGTGCAGGTGGCCGGGGTGCATGTTCGACCGGACGGTCAGTTCGCCGAACGGGTCGGCCCGAACCTTGTCCGACCGCAGCACCCACTGGCGGTTGTTGGTCAGCGGGCCGGCGTCGGCGACCGCCCACCCGGCCTCGGCCGGGGCGAGGTTCGCGGCCGCCTCCCGCACCGCCTGGACGAGCTGCCGCTCCAGGAACGCCGCGTAGGCCGGGTCCGGGTCCGACCCCAGGCAGCCCATGACGGCCGGGGCCGAGTGGGTGTGGGTGGCCGCGATCAATTGGCGGTCGGCCGGAATCTTCGTCTCGGCGGCGATCAGGGCCTTCGCCCGGTCGAGGAACTCGCGGGGCATCATGCAGCTATCGACGACCACGACGGCCAGCCGGGTGGGGCCGTCGTCGAGGACGAGTGCCCGGGCGTGCAGCCGGTCGCGGGCGGAGGCCCCGGACGCCTCGGTGAACCCGCAATTGACGACCACCGGGAACCGCTCCGGGGTCACGTCAACTGCCGCCGCCCCGGCCCGGAACTTCGGCTGGGCGACAGCACCAGGGGCGACGAAGAGGGCGACGGCCCCGGCGAGCAGGACGCGGCGGCACATGGCAGGACCCGGGCGGGGAAGGGGTGCGGGTTTTCATAGCCCGTCGGCCGGCCCGGGGCGAGCCAGCCCGAAGCGCGGTGGTGGCTCAGGTTGGTGTCCGGGTTTGGTGGCACAGGCCGGGAAGCCTGTGCCACCAAAGCTAAGCCGAGATACCCGCCGAAGCGCGAGCCAGCCGGCGGAGCCGGACCCGGTAGAACAGGACCGGCAGGAACAGGTCGATGACCTCGTCGGCCACGAGCAGCCCGCCGAGGACCGGCACCACCATCGGCCGCAGGACTTCCGAGCCGGTGCCGGTGGCCAGGAGCAGCGGGGCCAGCCCGAGCAACGTCGTCGCCTCGGTCAGGAGCTTCGGCCGCAGCCGCTGGGCCGCCCCGTCCAGGACCGCCGCCCGGAGCCGGTCGGGGGTGAGCGGGCCGGCCGCTTCCGCCGCGGCCACCGCCTGCCGGAGGTAGACGAGCATGATGACCCCGGTGGAGGTGGCCATCCCGAAGCAGGCGATCAGCCCGACCCAGGCGGCCACGGACAGGGCTTCGCCGAGCAGCCATTGCAGGATCACCCCGCCGGCCAAGGCCCCGGGCACGGCCAGGAGCATCAGCCCGGCGTCGGACAGGTCGCGGTAGGTCCACCACAGGAGCAGGAAGATGAGTACGACGACGGCCGGGACGGCGACCATCAGGGTCCGCCGGGCGCGGGCGGCGTGCTCGAACTGGCCGGTCCACTCGACGGTGACGCCCTCGGGCAGCCGAACCTGGGCCGCGACGGCTTGCCGGGCCGCGTCCACGAACTCGCCGGCGTCCCGGCCGCGGACGTTCAGCCGGACGTAGTTCCGGGCCTGACCGTTCTCGCCCTTGATGACGGCCGGCCCCTCGGCGATGCGGACATCGGCCACGGCCGAGAGCGGGACGTAGCCCGACCGGGCCGGCACCGGCAGGTCGCGGACGGACTCGTCGTCGGCCCGGTAGTCGCGGGCGAACCGGACCCGGACCGGGTGCCGCTCGCGGCCCTCGACGGTGTTCGTCGCCACCCGCCCGCCGAGGGCGATGCCCACCAGCTCCGTCCCCGCCCCCGGGTCGACCCCGTGCCGGGCACACCTCACCCGGTCCGGGACGACTTCGAGGTGGCCCTTGCCCCGCACCGGGTCGGCGATCACGTCGGCCGCCCCGGGAAGGGTCCGCAACACGGCCGCGATGTCCTCCGACGCCCTGACCACGTCGTCCAGCCGCCGGCCGAGGACGCGGACGCCGACCGCCGTGTTCACCCCGGTCGAGAGCATGTCCACCCGGTTCTGGATCGGCATGGTCCAGACGTTGGCCCACCCGGGCATCTGCATGGCCCGGTCGAGTTCGCCGCCGAACCCGGCCAGCTCGGCCCGGTCCCGCGGCCAGAGCAGCAAGCCGCGGGCAAACCGGGCCGTCAACCCGGCTTGCAAGGAATCGAGTTCGGGGAACGGGGTGAGGAATGGCAGCGACCCGCCGTGGTGGTGCTCGCCGGCCGGCGGCGCGGACGGCACGGCCGTCCGCGCCCGGTGCCACTCGTGAATCGCGGCCGTCACCCGCGGGTCGATCACCTCGGCCTGTTCGAGCAGGGCTTCCAGCACGAGCCGGGTATACACCCCGGCCCCGCGGTCGAGCAGCTCGGCGTTCAGCCGGGCGGCGTGGTCCCGCCACTCGGCCCGGTGCTTGTCGCGGACGACCTCGAACAGCCGGTCATCAATCGATGTCGGCCCGGTCAGCCAGTCCCACCACCCGGGTTGCGGCCGGCCGGCGTCCGGCCCGAGGGCCCGCAGCACGTCGCGGGCGAGGGCCGACACCGCCTCGGGCGTCGGGTCCATGCCGAGGTGGGCGGCGTGCCCGGCCAGGACTGCCGGGGCGACGGGGGCCTCGGGCCGGTCGAGCAGCCGGAGCAGTTCGGCCGCCGCGAACGCCGCCAGGCGCTGCCCCAGGTCGCGCTCGAAGGCCCGGTTCCGCTGGTACGCGGCCTCCCGCATCTGGGCGTCGAACAGGGGGACCGCGGCCATCGCCGCCCGGTTGGCCAGGTCACGGCGGTCGGCCGGGTCGCGGACCCGGCCGCGGGCGACGAGGGCGTCCAGGACGGCGGCGGCTTGCGCCTCGGCGTCGGCCGGGCGGAGGCACCGGCGGGGCCAGAACTCCCGCCCCCGGAACCCGATCATCGTCTCGATCATGTCCACCGGGGCCGGGTCGGCGGCCGTCTCCGCCCGCCCGGCCTTGCCGACCACCATCTCCACCTCCGGGAACCGGCAGAAGACCATGTCCCGGGCGCGGAGGTCGTCCGCGGCCTGGGTCGCCGACATCCGCGGCACGGTGACCGGCATGTCCATCACCATCCCCTCGTCGAGGGGCGTGAGGAACTGCCGGTCGAGCGGGGTCACCCGTTCGCCGGCCGCTAAGCCGACCAGCCCGAGCGACCCGGCGGCGAGGAGCCGGGTGGCCGTCCGAGATGCGGCCCAGAGGCAGCCGCCGGCCGCCGACGCGGCCGCCCCGCCGAGCAGGTACGGATTGCCGAGGACGGCCGCCCCGAGGATGAGGGTCAGCCCGACCACCCAGACGATGCCGACCGGGCGGTCGAGCAGGTACGCCAGCACCGGCCGGTAGACGCGGGTGAGGCCGCGGACCAGCGGCACCTCGTCTTCCGACCGGAGCCGGCCGCGGACGAAGACCGTACACAGGGCCGGGACGAGGGTGATGGCCAGCAGCCCGACCCCGAGCATGGCGAACGACTTGGTGTAGGCGAACGGCCGGAACATCTTGGCTTCGAGGCCGCCCAGGGCGAACACCGGCAGGAAGGAGAGCAGGATGATGAGGACGGAGAAGACGATCGGCCGGCCGACCTCTCGACAGGCCGCGAGGACTTCGGCCCGGGTGTCGCCCCGGACGAGCGGCCCGCGGGCCTGCCGGAGCTTGTGCAGGGCATTCTCGGCCATGACGATCGAGGCATCGACCAACACGCCGACGGAGACGGCGAGGCCGGCGAGCGACATCAGGTTCGTCTCGACCGAGACGACGCCGAGCTGGCGGAGGAGGTCGGCCAGCCCGAACGAGAAGAAGACCGCGAGGGGGAGTGTGAGGGCGACGACGAACGCCGTCCGCAGGTGCCGCAGGACCAGGACGATGCAGACGGTGGCCGTCAGGATGGCTTCGAGCAGCGTGCCGGTGACGGTGCCGATGGTGTCGCGGATGAGCGGGGTGCGGTCGTAGGCGGCGACGACCCGGACGCCCGGCGGCAGGCCGGGCTGGAGTTCGCGGAGCTTTTCCCGCAGCCGGCGGGTGACCTCGCGGGGGTTCTCCCCGTGCCGCATCATGACCACGCCGCCGACGGCGTCGGTGCCGTCCTTGTCCAGGACGCCCCGGCGGGGGCCGCCCCCGAGCACCACCCGGCCGAGGTCGCCCAGCATCACCGGCGTGCCGTCGGCGGCCGGGACGGTCACGGCTTCGAGGTCCCGGATCACCCGCTGCGGGTCGGGGGGGGCGTCCGGGTCGCCGGGCCGGGTGCCCAGCCAGCCGGCCCCGCGGGCGACGTACTCGGCGTTCCCCTTCAGCACCACCCCGCCACCCGCGGCGGCGTTCGCCCGGCCGACCGCCGCGACCACCGCCGCCGCGTCGACGCCGGACACCCGCAGCCGGTGGGGGTCGAGTTCGACCTGGTACTCCGGCGGCCGGCCGCCGACGGTGGCGACCTCGGCTACCCCGGGGACCGCCGCGAGCTGCGGCCGGACGAACCAGTCCTGCACGGCCCGCAGCCGGCCGGGGTCGTGGCCGGCCCCCTCGACCGTGTACCAGAAGATTTGCCCGGTGGCGGCGGCGTCCGGGCCGAGCCGGGGCGATACCC
>JAIEQN010000208.1 GCA_019747685.1 Gemmataceae bacterium | reverse complement strand
GTCGGCAGGGCCAGGGCCGCGTCCCGCAGCCACCCGGGCAGGAGGAACGCCGGCAGCCACAGCCCGCCGACCATCGCCACCCCGAGGACCACCAGGATGCTGACGCCCCGGGCCCGGGCCTCCGTCCCGCCGACCGCGGCGACCAACAGCCCGCCCGCCGCCGCCAGCCCGCACGCGGCCAGCGCCACCAGGGCGAACCCGGCCGCCGACCCGTCGACGCGGACCCCGAACGCCGCCCACCCGGCGGCGAACGTGGTCAGCACGATCAACAGGCCGATGCCCGCGGTGGCCAGCCCCTTCCCGGCCAGCACCGCCCACAGCGGGACCGGGGCCACCCGGACCCGGTCCCAGGTGCCCCGCTGCCGCTCCCGGAGCAGGAGTAAGCCGCTCTCCATCCCCCAGAACAGTAGGTATTGCAGGGTCATCCCGCTGAAGCTGTGGGTGTAGGCGCTGAAGCGGGCGTGGGCCGCCCCGGCGACGGCCACCGGCTCGGCCTTAAACGGCGGGGCCAGGGCCGCGTCGGTGACGGCGTCGCCGTACCGGGCCTTCGCCAGCCGCCGCATCACGGTCTCGGTCAACACCCCCTCGGCCCACTGCCGCTCGGCGGTGGTGGTCGGGTGGTGGAGCAGTTCGACCCCGGGCCGCTCGGCCGGGTCGACGGCCCCGTCCGTTACCCGCTCGAACCCGGCGGCCAGGACGACGGCGACGCCCGGCCGGCGGTCGGCGACCCGCCGCTCGGCTTCCTCCCGCGTCAGCTCGACGGCTTCGAGCCGGGGCGAGGCGAGTAAGTCGTCGGCTACCTGCCGGGTGAACGGACCGTGGTCTTCCACGACCACCGCCACCGGCAGCCGGGCCGCCTGTTTACCCTCGGTGGATCGGGCGAAGATCAGCCCGCAGGCCGACGCCAGCACGACCGGGACGAGGAAGCACAGGGCGGCCGCACGGCGGTCGGCCCAGAACAGCCGCCAGTCCTTCCCGGCCAGGGCAAACACGAGGCGGATCGAGTGCGTCACGGATGTGTACTCGTCATCCATACGGTGGTCGGTATGACCGTGTTCATTGGTTCGGCCGCAGGGTGTGCAGTTAGCCGAACCGAACCAATGAGAGACCGGTGGTCACGCCGGCGTCTCGGACGGGACCTCCGCCAAGCCGTGCCGCAGCACCCGTTCAAGGGTCCCGGTCGGGGTGCGGAACGACTCCGCCTCCACCCCCTCGGCCAGCACCAGCCCCAGCGCCCGGCCGAGCGTTTCCCCGTCGTCGGCGGCCAGCCGCAGGCGGTTGCCGGTGACGCCCAGCTCGACCGCCGGGCCGAGCCGCTGCCGGAGCGACCGGACGAGGAACTTCGGCGGCCGGGTGCGGAGGTGGCCGTACAGGACCGCCCGCCCGCCGGGCCGACAGGCGAACACGTCGCCCGGCCGGCCGGCCGCGACCGCCCGGCCCCGGTCCAGCACGACCACCCGGTCACACCCCTGCCGGGCCTCGTCCGGGTGGTGGGTCGAGATCAACACGGCGTGGCCGTCGTCCCGCAGCCGGGCGAGGTCGGCCAGGAGGGCGTCCCGGCAACCCGGGTCGAGGGCGGCCGTCGGCTCGTCCAGGAGGACGACCGGCGGGTCGTGCAGCAGGGCCGCGGCCAGGTTCACCCGCTGCTTCATGCCGCCGGAGAAGGTGCCGACGCGGTGGCCCGCCCGGTCGGTCAGCCCGACCCGGGCCAGCCCGCGGCTCACCCGGCGGTGCAACTCCCGGCCGGCGAACCCGTACAGCCGGGCGAAGAACCGGAGGTTGTCGGCGGCGGACAACTCGTCGTAGAGGGCGCACGCCTGCGGCACCAGCCCGACCCGGCGGGCGTACCCGGCCGGGTCGGCGGCCCGGGTCAGGCCGTCCACCGCAACGGTCCCCTCGGCCGGATCGATGACCCCGGCGGCGGCCGCCAGGGTGGTGCTCTTGCCGCTCCCGTTCGGCCCGAGCAGCCCGACCACCTCGCCCCGGTGGACGGCCAGCGTCACCCGGTCGAGGGCGACCCGGTCGCCGTACCGGACGCGGACGGCCAGCAGGCTCAGGGCCACGGGCATGACGGCTCCGGGGGAAACGGCGTCGGCTGGGCGGCGTATACCGGCGGCCGGGGGAGGGGTCTCCCGTCTTGCCCACGTCGCCCGGGCCGCACGGTCCGCGCGACCGGCAGGACCGCCCGCCGGCACAACCGGAATCCGCCGGGAGCGGCTCAAGTCCGCTAGGGCCGGTCCGCGGTTCGCGTAAAATCGGGCGAAAGAACGCCGTCGCCCGGGAGGTTCGGAGTATGCTCCGCCGCGTCATCCTGCTGTCGGCCGTCGCCCCCGGGCTGGTCCTCGGGGCGGCCGGCTGCCGGCACAAGTGCTGCCGGTCGGACGACTCGACGGCCCGGCCGATCTACGGCACCCCGCCGGCCGGGTCGTTCCTCAATTCCCCGACCGGCACCCGCATCCCGCCGCCGAACGTCCCGGCCACCCCGCCGGCGCTCGGCCCGACCATCCCCGGCGGCAACGGCTTACCCCCGCCGGCCGACCTGTCGCCGTCCGGCGGCCGGGAGACCATCACCCCGGACCCGCTGCCGCCCGGCGGCTCGTCGTCCCGTAGCGTCGTCCCGGACAACTTCCTCGGCGGGCCGGTCAAGCCGCCGAGCCAGACGGCCGAGCCGCCGCTCGCGAGGAATGGCGTGCAGCAGGCCGGGGGGACGGTCCCGGCCGGGCCGGCCGGGCTGCCCGACTTCGTGAAGGTGAAGGACGGGGTGGCGGCCGGCGGGAAGCCGGAGCTGGGCGGGTTCGACACCCTCAAGCAACAGGGCTACCGGTCGGTCGTCTACCTGCACGGCCCGGCCGCGGACGTGGCGACGACCCGCGAGGTGGTCGAGAAGAAGGGCTTCCAGTTCACCGCGATCGAGGCGACGCCGGAGAAGCTGGCCGACGCCCTGACCGCGTTCAACGCGGCGGTCGGGGAGCGGGCGGCCAAGCCGGCGTACGTGTTCGCCGACGCCCCGGCCCGGGCCGGGGCCGTCTGGTACGCCCACCTGCGGACGGTCGACCTGGAAAGCGACGAGGTGGCGAAAATCCGGGCCAGGCCGCTCGGCCTGACCGAGCAGGGCGACGAGGCCCGGGCGTTCTGGGTGGCCGTCCAGCAGTACCTGGCGAATCGGTAAGATGGGGGTATGAACGCCCCCGACCTCGGGCCGACCCGCCCGCTCGCCCCGCCGCTGTACACCGCGTCGGTCTACTCGCTGCCCGACCTCGACGCCCTCGACGCCGTCTCCGACGGCCACGCCCCGGGCTACGTCTACGCCCGGGACGCCCACCCGAACGCCGACCAGCTCGCCGCCCAACTGGCGGCCCTCGAAGGCGGGGCGTGGGGGGTCGTCTGCGGGTCCGGGATGGCCGCCCTGTCGGCCGCGTTCCTGTCGCTCGTCTCCGGCGGCGATGCGGTCCTGGCCAGCACCCGGCTGTACGGCCGCACGTCGGCGCTTCTGAAGGACCAACTCGCCCGGTTCGGGGTGACGACCCGTCAGGTCGATGTCAACGACCTCGACGCCACCCGGGCGGCGGTGGCAGAGCACAAGCCGAAGGTCGTCTACGCCGAGACGATGTCGAACCCGCTGTGCCGGGTGCCGGACCTGCCGGTCCTGGCCGAGATCGCCCACGCCGGCGGGGCCAAGCTGGTCGTCGACAACACCTTCGCCACGCCGGTGATCTGCCGGCCGCTCGAACTCGGGGCCGACCTGGTGATGGAGAGCCTGACCAAGATGGTCGGCGGGCACTCGGACGTGTTCCTCGGCCTGTTGGCCGGCCGCGACCCGGCCTTGCGGCCGGTCGTCGGGCAGGTGGTGAGCGTGTGGGGCCTCTTGGGTGGGCCGTTCGACTGCTGGCAGGTCGAGCGCGGCCTGGTGACGCTGGGCTTGCGGATGCGGGCGGCGACGGCCACCGCGGCGGCCCTGGCCGACTGGCTGGCGGACCGACCCGGGGTGACGCGGGTGGTCTACCCCGGTCGGCCGGACCACCCGGACTACGACCTGGCGAGGCGGCTGTTCCCGGCCGGGTGCGGGAACATGTTGTGCTTCGAGCTGGCCGGCGGGCGGGGCGCCGTCAACCGCTTCCTGCGGGCGGCCCCGGGGGTGCCGTTATGCCCGTCGCTGGGCCACGCGACCACGACCGTCAGCTACCCGGTCGGGGCGTCGCACCGGTACGTCCCGGCCGCCGACCGGGAGCGGGAGGGGATCACCGCCGGCCTGGTCCGGGTGTCGGTCGGGTGCGAGCCGTTCGACGACCTGGCCCGCGAGACGGCGACGGGCCTGGCGGCGGTGGGATGAACTTCGTCGGCCGTGTTACCCCGTCGCCCGGGCTGCGGTCGCTGCGGCCAGCAGCCCCCGCGGGTCGGTGACGACGTACTCCGGGCCGGCCGCCCGCAGGACGTGTTCGGCGTGGAAGCCCCACGTCACCGCCGCCGCCGACACCCCGGCCCGCCGCGCGCCCTCCAGGTCCCGCACCTCGTCGCCGACGTACAGGACCTGCCGCCGGTCGATCCCCTCGGCACGCAACAGCCGCCGCAGCGCCCGGCCCTTGCCGAACAGCTTCGGGCAGCCCACCACGAAGTCGAACAGCCCCTCCACCCCGTTCGCCGCCAGGCACCGGCGGATGTTCCCCTCGCTGTTCGACGACAGGATGCCGTGCCGGACGCCCCGGCCGCGGAGGTCGGCCAGCACCTCGGGCAGGCCCGGGAAGAGCCGCAGCTTGTCGGCATCGGCCGCCGCGGCGGCTTGGAACCGACGGACCAGCCGAGGCAGCCGCCAGAACCGGATGCGGTGGTGCCGCAGGAACTGCCGGGTGGTCATCCCCCGGGCGGCGGCCGGGTCGGCGATCGGCCGGATGCCTAGCTCGGGGGCCAGCCGGTTGTAGATGCCCAGGCCCGCCGGCATCGAGTCGGCCAGCGTCCCGTCGAAGTCCCAGACCAGGAGGTGGTACATGCGCTCGTCTTGGCGGTCGGTCGGCGGGGGCCGGGCGGCGGGGGTCGGCCCCCGCCGCCCGGGGCGGGCTTACCCGTCCTTCTTCTGCTCGGACCCCTTCGGGGCGGGCGGCTTCGGGTCGGGCTTCTTCTCCTCGGCCTTCTTCCGGGCCGCCTCGATCTCCCGCCGCATCCGCTCCATCTCCGCCTGCATCTTCTTCTGCTGCTCCTCGGCCGCCCGGCGGCTGGCCTCCATCGCCTCCACCATCCGCTTCCGCATCTCCTGCTCCATCGCCTGGCCCGGCCGCATCGGGGCGGCCTTGACCGACTTCGGGGCCGAGTCGAACACCCGGACCTTGGCCCACCCGTCCTTGTTCTCCTCGATGAACTTCTTGTGGTCCGGGTGGGCATCGTACTTGTCGTGGGCCGCCTTGTTCTCGAACACCAGGTGCAGGGCCACGTCCCACTCCCGGTCGCCGACCGGGCTCTTCAGCTCGTCCGAGATCGGCCCGGCCGCGTACAACAGCACGCCCTCGTGGTTGCCGAGGTACTTGTCGCACGCGGCCACCAGCTTCTCCCGGGCCTCGGGGGTCGAGTCCTTGAGCTTGAAGTAGACCATGTGGCCGATCTTCGGCTCGGCCTTCGGGGCCGCCGGCTTGGGGTCGCTGGCGACCGGCTTGGGGGTGCCGGCGGCCGGCTTGGGGTCGTCGGCGGGGGCGGCCAGCGTCGCGGCCAGGAGCAGGGCGGTCATCGGCGGGCCTCCGAAGGTGGTACGAAACCGGAGGATGATTGTACGGACCGGGAAGGCACCGACGGCCGCCCCGGGTCCGGTTACACTGGGAGGAGTGTCCGAGCGGGCGTCACGACCGGAGGGTCGGCCATGAAGTGCGTCACGATCGGCCTCTTGGTGTTGCTCGCCCCGGTCGCGGCCCCGGCCGACGACCCGAAGCCGGCCCCGGCGGCCGGGGTCGTGGTGTCCGGCAAACCGGTCGGCTTGGTCCTCACGAAGACCACCACCGGCGGGGAGACCAAGACCGTCCGGGTGAGCATCCTCAAGCTGGGCGACGACGCCGCGGTGGCGGTCGCCCTGCCGCCGGAGAAGGGCCCGGCGAAGAAGGCCGCCAAGCCCGGCGGGGCCGACCCGGACCTGGAGGCGGCGCTCCGGGAGGCCACCGGCGAGGCCCGGCCGGTCGCCGCCGCGGGCCGGCTGTCGTCCACCGACGACCCGCTCGTCGTCGCGGCCGTCGGGCCGAAGGGGGCGAAGCGGGTGCCGCTGATCCTCGCCGACCGGGTGACGGAGCTGGCCGACGCGAACAAGAAGGACGTCCCGCCGCCCGGCTCGGCTCGGGTCGACGGGGTCCTCGTCCGGGCCGACATTCAGCTCGGCCCCGACACCGCGAAGTGGGCGATCGACCAAAAGGAGCCGGGGCCGGTCCCGCTCCTGCTGCCGGCGGACGGGCCGGAGCCGACGGCCGGGGCACGGGTCCGGGCGACCGGGACGGTCCGGGTCGTGGACGGTCGGTTCGTGGTGCGGGTGAAGGAGCTCGCCGCGGTCAGGGGGGACTGACCCCGGGGCCGCCCGACCCCGCCCTCTTCCCCGCCGCCCTGCTAAGATGGGGGTATCCGTCCGGCGGGGGTGAGCGGCATGGGGTTCGTGGTGGTCCGGTGCCCGGGGTGCCGGGGGGCGTCGCGGGTCGGGCCGGAGGCGGTCGGCCTGTTGGTCGTCTGCCCGCGGTGCAGCGACCCGTTCCTGGCCGTCGAGGAGGCCGCCCCGGTCGGCCCGCCCGGCCGGCCGACCCGGGATCCCG
>JAIEQN010001193.1 GCA_019747685.1 Gemmataceae bacterium | reverse complement strand
TCAACGACCCGCCGGCCCGGGCCCCTGCACCCAAACCGGCGGGTTCCCCCGCGATCGCCCCGGCCGGTCGGCCCGGCCGGCGGGACGGTCAGACCCGGCACGGCCGGCCCGTCCCCCGACGGGCCGACCGCCCCGCGCTCCCCGCCCCCGCTCCGCGTCGTGTGAGGGGGCGTATCTACCGGCAGGTTTTGCCGGTGAACAGGGGAAGAATTACAATCCCGCCGCGGCGGTCGATCCGGCCGGCCGCCCGGGGTAAGATGGGCAGGACCGGGAGGCCCGTTACGACCCCGTCCGGAGGAGGCGATGGCACGGTCAGCCGGGTGGGCGCTGGGGGCGGGGCTGCTGGTCGCGTGCGGGGGGCTGGCGGTGTGGTGGCACGTCAGCCCGGCGGCGGCCGGGCCGTTCGCCGACGACCCGCCCAAGCCGTCCGGGTTCGCGGCCGACGCCGCGGCCGGGGTCGACCTCAAGTTCGACCAGGAGCGGGCGCTAAAGTACGTCAAGCAGCTCTGCGACCTCGGCCCGCGGGTCAGCGGGTCGGACGGGATGCGGAAGCAGCAGCAGGTCATCGAGGCCCACTTCAAGCAGCACGGGGCGACCGTTACCCGCCAGGAGTTCGAGGCCAAGCAGAACAGCCGGCGGGACAAGACGCCGATGACCAACCTGGTCGTCTCGTGGAGCCCGGACGCCCCCCGCCGGGTGCTAATCTGCTCGCACTACGACACCCGGCCGGTGGCCGACCAGGAGGCCGACCGGGCGAGCTGGACCCGGCCGTTCGTGAGCGCCAACGACGGCACGAGTGGGGTGGCCCTGATGATGGAGCTGGCCCACCACATGAAGGGCCTGAAGGGGTCCGTCGGGCTGGACCTCGTCCTGTTCGACGGCGAGGAGTACGTGTTCGAGACGAACCGCACGGGGATGGGCGGGGACAAGTACTTCTTCGGGTCGGAGCACTTCGCGGCCGACTACCTGAAGACCCGGGACGGGCGGAAGTTCCAGTACGAGGGCGGGGTGCTGCTCGACCTGTTCGCCGGAAAGGACGCGAAGCTGCGGGTCGAGGGGTATTCGTATGCGTTCGCCCCGAAGCTGGTGGACCGGGTGTGGGGGGTGGCGAAGGCGGTGGGGGCGAAGTCGTTCCGGTACGAGGCCGGGATCGAGGTCCAGGACGACCACCTGGCCCTGAACCGGGCCGGCATCCCGTGCGTCGACGTGATCGACCTGGACTACCCGCACTGGCACAAGCTGACCGACACCCCGGACAAGGTCTCGGGCGACCAGATGGCCGAGGTGGCAAAGGTGCTGGTGGCGTGGTGGGCGGGGTTGAAGTGACGGGGTGGGGCGATGGACAAGGCACACATCCTGGCCGAGATTCGGCGGACGGCCGCTGCCAACGGCGGCGTGCCGCTCGGGTGGCGCCGATTCATATCGGAGACGGGCATCAGGCAGTCCACCTTCCATTCGTACTGGCCGCGGTGGAGTGAGGCCCTTCGGGAGGCGGGGTTCGAGCCGAACGAACTCACAGAAGGCTACGGGCCAGCCGAACTACTCGACAGACTCGCAAAACTTGCGCGGGCACTCGGCCGATTGCCGACGGACGGTGATCTGAGGTTCCAGGCCAAAAATGAAATGGGGTTTCCGGCGGTAACTACGTTCGCCCGGCTTGGAACCAGGCCCGAACTCGTCGCTGCCTTGCGAGACCATTGTCTGAGCCAGGACGAGTATGCGGTGGTGGTCGGGTACTGCGACGACTACACACCTCGGAAGCGGGCCGATGAGCGGCCAGAAGCCCTGGACGAACAGCAAGGGTACGGGTTTGTCTACCTCGTGAAGTCGGGTCGGTTCTACAAGATCGGCATGACGAACTCGGTGGGCCGTCGGGAGTACGAGTTGTCGATCCAGTTGCCCGAGCCGGTGGCCACGGTCCACGTCATCCGGACCGACGACCCGCCGGGGATCGAGGCGTACTGGCACAACCGGTTCGCGGCCAAGCGGCGGAACGGCGAGTGGTTCGAGTTGGACGCGGCAGACGTTGCCGCCTTCAAGCGCCGCAAGTTCATGTAGCCTCCGCCGGTCGGCGAAGCGTCCCGGGGAGCGCATCACCCGTAACAGCGGCATCCCGAACCAACGACGGCGGAGGAGGCGGCGATGAACCAGTCGAAGTTCCCGGTCGGGTGGGACGAGGCCCGGGTCCGGGCCCTGATCGACCACTACGACAACCAGACCGAGGTCGAGCAGGCGGCCGAGATCGAGACCGCCTACGAGGCCGAGGGGATGACCCTGATGGCCATCCCGGCCGAACTTGTCCCCGAGGTCAACCGGCTCCTGGCGAACTACAAGAAGCCGGCCTGACCCGTGCGGGGTGCGGATGGCAACTGCCCCTGACGACGCCGGCGACGACCTTCGGCCCGAGTACGACTTCCGGTCCCTCCGCGGGGTCGTCCGGGGGAAGTACGCGGCCCGCTACCGGGAGCGGCTGCACTTCGTCCGGCTGGCCGACGACGTGGCCGCCGCCTTCCCCGACGAGGCCGCGGTCAACGCCGCCCTGCGGGAGTACCTCCGCACACGCCCGCCGGCCGCCGACGCACCCGCCTCCGCACCGTAGGGCGGGGCCGGTGCTCCTTCGGGGCTACGAGCCTGGCCCCGATTCTCCGGGCGGCCGGGCCGTACATATAGTAGGGCCGGCTGTGCCGGCCGTCTGGCCCGAGGCCGGCACAGCCGACCCTACCGGCGGTCACCGGCCCCGGAGAGGTCGCACATCTTGGCCCGGGTCGTAACGACCCCCGTTGGCCTTGTGCCAACCCCTGCCGCCGTCATACCCTGCGGTCCTTTCCTGCCGCGAAGGACCGCCGATGGCCCCGCCCGACCCCCACCCCGACCGCCTCACCCGGGCCGTCGTCGGCTTAGTGGGGCGGGTCGGCCTCTACCCGCGGGCTACCCTGCTCGCTGGCCTCGGGTTGGTCGGTCTGTCCGTCTACCTGGCCGCCGACCGGCTGGAGTACCACACCCAGCGGAACGACCTGCTGGCCGCCGACAAGCCGTGCCAACAGCGATGGCAGAAATACCTGGACGCCTTCGGCGACGACGAGGACATGGTGGTCGTGGTCGAGGGCGGCGACCGCCGGCGGATGGAGGCCGCCCTGGACGCGGTGGCCGGCCGGGTGAAGGCCCGGCCGGACCTGTTCGACCGGGTGTTCCACCGGGTCGATCTGCGCGGGCTGCACGACCGGGCCGTCCTGTTCCTCCCGCCGGATCAGTTGGAGGCGGTCCGCGGCCGGGTCGAGCGGATGGACCCCTTGCTCGGGCCGCTCGCCCCGCTGGCCTGGCCCCGGCTGAACGCCGAGTCGCTGCTGGGCACCGCGGCCGCGGCCCTGGACGGCGGTACCCGGACCGTCGCCGATGCCGACCTGCTGGCCCAGCTCCCGGCCGTCGCCCGGGCGGCCGCCGCGACCCTCCGCGACCCGGCCGCCTACCGCAACCCGTGGGCCCTCGCCGGGCCGCGGACGGCCGACCGGGACGGCGAACGCCAGCTCACCGAGGCCCAGTACTTCTTCACCCCGGACGGCACCCTGGGGATGCTCCTGTGCCGGCCGAAGACGGACGGGCGGTCGTTCACCCCGGCCAAGGAGGCGAACGACGCCATGCGGGCGGTCCTGGCCGAGGCCGGCCGGGACTTCCCGGACCTCGCGTTCGGCTTGACCGGGCTGCCGGTCCTCGAAACCGACGAGATGGTGTTGTCGGACGTGGACTCGCAGCGGGCGGCGTGGCTGGCCCTGCTCGGGGTGGCGGCGCTGTACTTCGTCGTCTACCGCGGCTTCAGGTATCCGCTTTTGACGGTCGGGTCGCTGGCGGTCGGGACGGCCTGGGCGCTCGGCTGGGCGGCGGCCACCGTCGGCCACCTGAACATCCTGTCGGCGACGTTCGCGGTGATGCTGATCGGGATGGGCGACTACGGGGTGCTGTGGGTGGCCCGGTACGACGAGGAACGCCGGGCCGGCCTGTCGGCGGATGGGGCGATGCGGGCGACGGCGGCCCACGCCGGGCCGGGGATCGTGACGGCCGCGGTGGGCACCGCGGTGGCGTTCTTCGCCACCATGCTGGCCGACTTCCGGGCGGTGGCCGAGCTGGGCTGGATCGCCGGCTGCGGGGTGCTGTTCTGCGGGCTGAGCTGCCTGACCGTGGTGCCGGCGGCGTTGACCCTGTGGGAACGGCGAGCCGGGAGCGGGTGCGTACGGAGTGGCAAACTCCGGTGGCTCACGCTCCCGGCTCGCCAGGACATCATCCCGTACCCGTCCGCGTGGCTCCCCGGCCTTTCCAACCGGCCCCGCCTCGTCCTCGCGGTCGGTGCCCTTCTGCTAGTCGGGTGCGGGGTGTTCGTCGCCCGGCTGACGTACAACCACAACCTGCTCGACCTCCAGCCGCGGGACCTGGACTCGGTGGCCTGGGAGCGGAAGCTGATCGACAAGGCTGCCGGGATGACCTGGGACGCCCTGAGCGTGGCCCGGACCCCGGCCGAGGCGGCGGCCCTGCGGGTGGGGTACGAAGCCCTGCCCGGCGTCGGCCGGGTGGTCGAGGTGGCGTCGCTCGTCCCGGCGGATCAAGACGCCAAGCTCCCGGCCGTCCGGGCCGTCCACAACCGGCTGGCCGGGCTGCCGCCGGCGGACACGCTTCCACCGCCACGGCCGTCGGACCCCGGCCGGGTCCGTGAACTGGCCGGCCGAGTCCGCGACCACTCCGGGGCCGGCCCCGACCTCGCGTCGGCCGCGGCCGACCTGCTCGCGGCGCTGCACGCCAGCCCCGGCCCGGCCGGCCGGCTGGCCGCCTTCGACCGGCACTTGGCCGCCGACCTCGCGGCCGACCTGCACCGCCTCCGGGCCGTGTCCCGGCCCGAGCCGATCACCCTCGCCGACCTACCGGCCGAACTCCGCGAGCGGTACATCGGGGCGAACGGCGAGTACCTGGTCCGGGCGTTCGCCCGGGACAGCCTGTGGGACGCCGACGCCCTTGGGCGGTTCACCGCGGCGGTCCAGGCGGTCGACCCGGAGGCGACCGGGAAGGCGTTCCGCACCCGCGAGGGGCTGCGGCAGATGAAGGCCGGGTTCGAGTGGGCCGGGGTGTATGCCCTGGGGGCGATCGTGCTGGTCCTCTGGTTCGACCTGCGGTCGGCCCGGGGGGTGCTGCTCGGGCTGTTCCCGCTGGCCGCCGGGGCGGTGCTGACGGCCGGGGCGATGGGCCTGTTCGGGGTGCCCCTGAACCCGGCCAACCTGATCGCCCTGCCGCTGGTGGTCGGGGTCGGGGTGGACAACGGCGTCCACGTCCTGCACGACTACCGGGCCGGGCGGAGGACCTCGGCCTACCGGCTCGGGGCGGCGACCGGCCGGGGCGTCCTGGTCGCGGCCCTGACCACCGTACTCGGGTTCGGCACCCTGATGACGGCCCGGCACCGGGGGATGGCGAGTCTGGGCTTGGTCCTGACCCTGGGCGTGACCTGCTGTATGGTCGCCGCCCTGGTCTGGCTGCCGGCGGTCCTGCGGCTCTTGGACGAGCGGCGGTTGCGGCGGGCGGTCCCGACCCCGGAGGATGCCCGCCGCGAGCCGGTGCCGACGGCCCGGGCGGCCTGACCGGCTCACCCCCCCGTGCGGATCACCAGCCGGTAGCCGAACCCCTGGCCGCCGGCGTCGTGGGCGTCGATCAGGGTGACGAAGTACGGTCCGTCCCGAGGCAGGGTGAGTGTCAGCACCGGGTCGGGCGAGCCGGCCGAGTCGTCGGCCGCGGCTACGGTCCGCCGGTCGGCGTCGTACACCGTCACCAGGGCGTCCAACGGCGACCCCCACCGGGCCGCCTGCACCTCGACCGTGACCTTGTCGCCCTTCTTCCCGTCAAACCGGTACACGTCGGCGTCCTTGTCCTTGCCGACCACGCCCTCGACGGCACACGGGAACGGGACCACCTGGGCCGTGTCGAACCCGTCATTCGGTTCCTTCTCGGCGGCCGCCGGCGTGCCGTCGCGGACAAGGAGCGTGTACGGCTCGGACTCCCCCTTCGGGCCGACCGCGACCAGCTTCACCGACCCCGGCTTCGCCCCCTCCGGCAGTTCCAGCTCGACCTCGGCCTCGGTGTCACCGGCCTTGTTCGCCCCTTGGTCCTTCCCCGGCGGGGCCTTCTTCTTACCGAGCAACTTGGCCGTCGCCCCCTCGGCCTTGACCTCGGTAACGGTGTCGAGGTTCCGGCCGCGGAGGACGAGCTTTTGCTCCTCGCCCGGCCTGGCCACCAGCGGGACCAGGTAAAAGACCTTCGGGGCGTCCTTCCGGTCACGGTCGGTCGCACCCTTTTTGTCCTGGGCCGATACCGATGTGATGAGGACGAAACCGGTTGCGACCACGGCGGCTACGCGGATCATGATGACTACCCCCCTCCCCCCTGTTTTTTCACGCCGACCACCCCTCCGGAGTAAACCGCGCCCCACGCAGGACTTAACTCCCCCCGGTCGGCACGGGAAAGGGGCCGGGTCGCTCATGCTCGGTCCTTGGCCGCTTCCGAACCCGTGAGCAGTAATCGGGTTGCGGGGCGTATCAAGCATGATCGGTGCCGGTCGTGCTCGCCCCGGTCCGGCCCCGGAACGGCCACGACCGCCGGGCCGACCCGGACCGTACTCGGCCCGGACCCGCCCGGCGGTCGCTTCTCTCACTACAAGTGTACACTACTGCGGCAAGGAGTCAAGCCCCGTCGGCGGGATCGTGACCCGGCCGTCCGGCCG
>JAIEQN010000587.1 GCA_019747685.1 Gemmataceae bacterium | reverse complement strand
GGGCCGGTCCCCGGCGGGCCGCCGCCGGGGGCCGTCGGACCGGCCGGGTACAACCTGCCCTGACCCCGGGGCCGACCCCCGCGTCAAAGCCCGTCCGGCCCGCCGGACGGGCTTTCCGCATTTCCGGGCGGGGGGGTTCCTCACCGTCGGGGGTATGGGCTAACATGGAGTTCGGACGGGGCGGAAACCCCCGGCCGGGGCCGTTCATTCTTACCCACGACCAGGGGCGCCCGCACCGGCGGGCGGTTTTTTGCGCATGAGCCAGGAACCTTTAGGCGAGCTGGTGCCGGTCGGCGGCGGGGACGCGATCCCGCTGATGCAGGAGGTCATGACCATCGGCCGGCGGCAGACCTGCGACATCCAGCTCGACTTCGCCAACATCTCCGGGACCCACGCGGAACTGTCCTTCCGGAACGGGGTGTGGCACATCCGGGACGCCGGGAGTACCAACGGGATCAAGGTGAACGGCGAGCGGACCCTCCGCCGGCCGCTCCGCCCGGGGGACGAGATTAGCCTGGCCAAGCGGCGGTACACCATCCAGTATCAACTCGCCCCCGGGACCACCCTGGAGGACGTGTTCGCCGAGGAGGAGGACGTGTTCGGCCAGTCGCTGATGGAGCGGGCCGGGCTGGAAAAGCCGAAGGACCGGCGGGACGACCGGCGGCGGTGAGCGACTGCCACAGGCCGGGAGGCCTGCGCCACCAAGCTCTGTCCTCGGTGGCACAGGCCTCCCGGCCTGTGCTTCACCAACTCCTCGACAGCTCCGGCCCTGCCGGGTATGCTTCGGTCAGACCTTCCCCGTCGGCCGAGGACCGACCATGAACCGGAGCGCCAAGAAGCAGCGGCACGAGCAGGCCCGCAAGCAGCACAAGCACGACTCCCAGCAGCACGCCCGGGAGCTGGCCAAGCAGCCCCGGGCGAACGTCGGACTGTGGCTACTCGGCGGGGTGGTAGCCGCGGTCCTGGCCGTCGTAGTCTTGGTCGTGATCGCCCGCTAGCGGCCGGGCGTCAGACCACCCGCCGGCCGATCCACCGGATCACGTCGCCCACCCACGGGTGGTCGTCGCCCTCGAACTCCAAGGTGTGGTGGGCCTCTGGGTAGTCGAGGATCGTCGCCGGCGTCCCGAACCGGCCGGCGAACAGCCGGGTCTGGGCGTTGTCGATGATCCGGTCCCGACCACCGAGGACCAACAGGGTTGGGACGGCGACGCGTTTCGACGCCCGCCGCAGGTAGATGTCGAGCGCGAAGCTGCCGAACAGGAACCGGGCGGTCGCCTCCCGCAGGCCGTGCGGCTCGCGGTCGATGTACGCCCGCCAGTTCGGCGAGCCGGTGAACAGCTCCGGCTCGTTGAGCGGAATCGGGAAGAACTTCCCCGGGCGGAACACCCGGGCGACGGCGATCCGCGCCCGCCGGGCGAACGGCGGGGCCACCTTCGGCACCAGCCCCGGGCAGAGCAGCACCAGTCCGTCCACCAGCCCCGGCCGCCGGTACGGCAGCCCGACGGCCAGCTTCCCGCCCCACGATATGCCGCCGAGGACGACCGGGAGGGAAGCCCGGTCGGCCCGCAGGTGCTGGACGAACTCGGCCGCGTCGTCGAGCAGCCGGCGGAAGCTCGGGGCGTCGCCCCGGCCGGCGGTGTTCAGCCCGCTCCCCCGGCGGTCTAGAAAGTACACGTCGTACCCGGCGGCCGCGAAGCGCTCGCACGAGCGGGTGTACCAGCCGCCGTGGCTGCGGATGCCGTGGACGAACGCCAGCCGGGCCACTGGCTCCGCTGGCGGCGGGTAGTGGCGGTAGTAGAAGCGGTAGCCGTCCGAGGCGCGGAACGTACCCAGGCGAGCGGGGGGCGTCAGCTCCCTGTTCACTAACTCAACAGGGGGCTGACGCCCCCCGCGGGCCAAGTCCTCACCCAAGCAGCGTCTCCTTCCGCTTCGTCACCCCGTCGAGCCGGGCCGGGTCGATCGTCACCCCGAGGCCGGACCCGACCAGGGCCGGGGCTAGCCCGCCCCGGCCGAAGGTGATGTCCTCGACGGCCAGGGACTCCCGGACGAGGTGCCGGTCGTAGGAGCCTTCGACGGACCAGAGGCCGGCGACGCTGGCGGCGAAGTGCCGGCCGGCGGCCGACAGGATCGCCGTCTCGCCGACCTGGCAGCCGAGTTGGTAGCCGAGGCCGTGCCGGCGGGCGAGTTGGGCCAGCCGGAGCGACGGGATAAACCCCCCGCACTTGGACAGCCGGAGGTTGAACAGGTCGCACCACCCGCCGGCGACGGCCCGCTCGGCGTCCACTTGGCCGCACAGCGATTCGTCGAGCATGACCGGCGTGTTGACCTGCTTCCGCACCCCGGCCAGGGCCGCCACGTCCTCGTGCCGGACCGGCTGCTCGACGCTGGTGACGCCGAACGGCTCCAGCGAGCGGATGCGGTCCGCGGCCTCGGCCGGCGGCCACGCCTCGTTGGCGTCGAGCCGCAGGTCGATGCCCCGCCCCAACCACCGGCGGGCCTGCCGGACCCGCTTCCCGTCGTCCGTCCCCGGGATGCCGACCTTCAGCTTAACCTGCCGAAAGCCGGCCAGCTTGTAGACGAGCGGGTAAACCCGGGCTTTCCACCCCTTCGGGTGGCCGATGATGCCGCTATACCGGACGGCCTCCCGGGGTTCGTACAGGTCCGGGGCGACCAGCCGGGTGACGTTCATCAGCGGCTCTCCGAACGCCCGGCCGATGGCGTCCAGCACGGCCAGCTCGACGGCACACCGGGCGGCGTTGCCTTGAATACCGCGGTCGTCGTCCGGCACCGGGGCCAGCCGCAGCCGCTCGGCCAGGTGGGCGGCCGCGACGAAATCGTCGCACGGGGCGAGTTGGGCGGGCAGATCGCTGCGGCGGAGCAGGTCGAGCGAAAAGTCGATCGACTCGCCGGTGACGTAGTCCCGTGGGACGCCCTCGCCGTACCCCGTCGTGCCGTCCGACAGCAAGCAGCGGACGACGAGGTTATCGGTGTCGGTCCGGGCGTGGCTGGCGTGGGTGACCTTCCGCCGGAGCGGGATGAGGACGTGCCGGGCTTCCAGTTCGACGACGCGCATGCCGCTAACCTACCGCACCGCCGCCCGGACGCCCTCCTGGCAGAGCCACAACCCGAGGCCCAGCAGCAGGGCCGCACTGACCATCGGGAGCAGCCGGAACCACCGGCTCTCGCCGAACCGCCCGGCCCCGGCCTTGTGGGCGTACACCACGCCCACCCCGAGGGCCACCAGCACCGCCCCCAGCCCGGCGCTGAACGCGAACAACAGCGGCAGGGCGAAGCCGACCCGATTCAGCGCGGTGGCCGCCAGCAACAGCAAGACCGCATCCCAGCACGGGATCAGCCCGCCGCCGACGCCCATCAGGACCAGCCGCGCCCACCCGGCCGTCGTCTTCGCCGACTCCGGCGGCGGGCCGTGGTGGTGGTGATGGTCGCCGTCCCCATGATGGTGATGGTGGTGGCCGTCGCCGTGGTGATGGTGGTGATGGTGCCCGCCGAACAGATGGACGTGATCCGCCCGGCCGGCCAGCCGTCGCATCAACAGCCACGCCCCGACCCCGGCCACCAGCAGCCCGCCGACGAACTGCAAGATGCCCTGCGTCGCCCCCGGTACGGTGTCGCCGTAGGCCGACCAAAGGACCACGGCGACGAGGATGACCGACCCGGTATGGGCGGCCGTCGTGGCGACCGCCAGCAGCACCGCGTGCCCGACCGTGCCCCGCTCGCCGACGAGGTAGGCCGCAACGAGCGTCTTGCCGTGGCCGGGCGTGAAGGCATGGGCCGCCCCGAACAGGGCCGCCGCCAGGAGTAACACACCGAGCCCGTAGGACGAGTCGAACAGGGCCGGCAGCCCCCGCCGGAACAGGTCGGCCACCAGCCCCGGCCGCTCGCCCTCGCTGACGACCGGTTCGGGCGCTGCGGGTTCGGGCGAGCGGGGGGTGTTAACCCCCTGTTCGGGTCCCGGGATCGGCTTCGGCAGTGCCACGACCGCCGACGCCTTCCGCAGGGCGGCCGCCTGCTCCGGGGACAGGTCGATGGCCGGCTTCTGTCGCCACTTCGGGTCCGGCTCGATCAGGTCGTCCAGCCGAACCCCGCCGGCCTCGGCCACCGTCAGGGCCAGCACCCCCGGCTTCCCCTCGAACGACTCGTCCTCGAGCGTGAAGGCCCGCCGCTCGCCGCCCGGCGGCCAGTCGGCCCGCAGCAGGAAGGTGAACCGCGGGTGCTCGCCGGACTCGACGTTGATCGACTCCACCCGGAAGGTCAGCGGCACCCCGTCGGCCGTCGCCCGGAGGTCGCGGGCCAGCTCCGGGGCGACCTTTTTGGCGTAGGCCGCCGCGAACCCCCGGGCGGTCGGGCCCAGCCCGGCGATCTCCTCCGGGGTGAACAGCTTGGCCCCGTCGAGCCAGATCGTCAGTTGGGTAACTTCGAGGAAGTACCGGACCCGGACCACGGTCGGGTCGAGCCGGACGGAGACGGTCCGGTCGTACCGGGACGACGGCAGCGGGTGCGCGGACGCGACCGAGGGGAGGAAGAGAAGCCCGGCTAGGGTGAGGATTCGGAGGTGCATCGGCGGGCGGGGGCGTCAGCACCCCGGTTGTGTGCAAGCACCGGGGGGCTGACGCCCCCGGTCCCCGGTCATTTTATCACTTCCGGGGCTGGCAGTACGACAGGGCCATCAGGGCATAGCCCGTCACCAGGTTGGGGTCGCCCTCCATCCACCGGTCGTTCTCGTTCGCCCAGCTCCCGTCCGGCCGCTGCCGCTTGGCCAGGGCGGCGACCAGGTCGGCCCGCCAGTCGTGCTTGACCCCCTTGTCGTCCTCGAACTGGTCCACCCCCAGGGCGTCCATCGCCTTGGCGAAGGTGTGGTAGTAGTAGTACAGGCCCCGCTGGGAGTTCTGCTCCGGCATCCCCGGGTTGGCGTCCAGGGTGTAGTGCTTCTTCACCCAGCCGACCGCCGCCTTGAGCCGCGGGTCGTCCGGCCCGACCCCGCAGTAGATCAGGCTCTTGATCCCGGCGTAGGTCATGCTCCCGTAGCCCCCCATGTCGGTCTTCGTCCCGTCCCCGTCGGTGCGGCGGTTCTCCCCGCCGTTGGCCCCGGTGTAGATGAAGCTGCCGTCGTTCGTCCGCCCGGCCCACTCGGCCTGGTTGTGCTCGCCCTTGAGGTTCTGGCACCGGCCGACGAACACCGCCGCCTTCTTGAACGCCGGGTCGTCCTTCGGCACCCCGGCCGCCTTCAGGGCTTCGAGGAAGAACGCCGTGTTCGACAGGTCCGGGCGGCTCTTGTCCCCGGCGTACCCGGCCCCGCCGTAGTAGTCGCTCGCCTCCCCCTTGCCCCGGCTGTCATCCCACTGCACGCCCTTGAGGTACTTGACCGCGTCGCCGATCACCGGCCGGTACTTCTCGGCCCGGCCGGCGGCGTGCAGGGCCTGGACGTTGATGCTAGTGGTGTAGTTGACCAGCCCGGCCTTCGAGTCGTTCCCGGCGATGTGCCCGTCCTTGGCGTTGACCAGCGACTCGATGTACCTCAGCCCCTTGGCGACCGGCTCGTCGTCCGGGCCGGTCCCGGTCCGCAGCAGCCCGGTCACGACGATCCCGGTCACGCCCCGGCTCTGCGGCTCGGCGGACCAACTCCCGTTCTCGTTCTGCGACTTCTTCAGGTACGCCCGGGCCTTCTCGACCAGGGCCGCCGCGTCCGGCTTGGCCGGGTCGGCGGACGTGGCGGGGACGGTGGCGAACACGGCCGCGACCGCGGCGGCCGACACCAGCACCCGGAAGCGGGTGGTCATCACGATTACCTCGGTGCGGAAACGGAACACCGGTCTGGTTACGCCGGCAAACCGGGTGCCGGTGGCGGACCACCCGCCGACGGACGGGGGCGGGACCGGGTAGTGTCCAGGGATTGACCACCCCCGCTCGCCGGCTGACCACCAACCCCGGGTTGACCCTGTCCACGGAGTCGGGCATAAGCCGCCGGGTCGTTCGCCCGGAGAGTGTGGATGCCCGACGCCCCGCCCCGCACCCCGCTCGGCTGGCTCCCGTACCTGTTCGGCCGGGTCCTCTTCCCCGGGGCCGCCGACCCCGACCGGCGGGTCCGGCTCGGGTCGCTCGCCCTCGTCCTACTCCTCCCGGCGGTCGTCCTCTACCCGACCCTCGGGTTCCACCTGCTCGAACCGGACGAGGGGCGGTACGCCCAGATTCCGAAGGAGATGCTGGCCGCCGACGAATGGGTGGTGCCGACCCTCCAGGGGGAGCCGTACCTCGACAAGCCGCCGCTGCTGTACTGGCTCGTCGCCGTCAGCTACCGGGCGTTCGGGGTGTCGCCGGCGGCCGCCCGGCTGGTCCCGGCCGTCTGCGTCCACCTGACCATTCTAGCCGTCTACTTGCTCGGCCGGCGGTCGGTCGGCCAGCGGGCGGCCCTGTGGGCGGCGGTCCTCCTGAGCGTGGCCCCGGGGTTCGTGAGTGTGGCCCGGCTGCTCGTCCTCGACGGACTCTTGGTGCTGTGCGTCACCCTCTCGGCGATGTGCGGGTTCGAGGCGGTACGGGCCGGCCGGTTGCGGTGGGGGTGGTGGCTGGCCTCGGCCCTGGCGTCCGGCCTCGGGTTCCTGACCAAAGGCCCGATCTCGGAGGTGCTGCTGTTCGTCCCACTGTGGGCTTATTCCTTCTTGGCGAGCGGGGGGTGGGGTACCCCCCGGTACGCGAAAACGGGGGTGAAAACCCCCCCCCCCCCCCAATGGGTGC
>JAIEQN010001015.1 GCA_019747685.1 Gemmataceae bacterium | reverse complement strand
TCGGGGGTGCGGATGAACCCGAGCCCGTCCCGCTCGGCCGACACGTCCAGGTCCTTCCGCTTGTACCCGAACTGCTCCCGCACCGCGTCGAACACGTTGTCGAGGTCCGCCTTGATGTCCGGCTGGGCGATCCGGTTGACGTACTTCCGGGCCCAGTCGTTGGCCCGCTCCGGCAGGGTGTGGGTCTTCCGGAACCCCGCCAGGTCCTTGACCCGGCCGGGCGACTCGGCCCGGAACACCACCCGCCGCATCCGGGCCGGGTCGAGCAGGTCGCCGCCGGGGCCGATGAGGCCCGCGAGGTCGGCGACGACGGCCCCGGCGTGGGCTTCGCCGAACAGCAGCGGGGTTTGCTCCTGGGGCGTCTCGTACACCCGCCGGAGGGTCCGGGGGACGGCGTCGGCCAGGAACGCGTGCAGCCCGGCGGCGGTCAACGTCCCGTCCGGCTTCACACCAGAGCGGGTCTTGCCGGTGAACGCTTCGAGGAGGTGATGCCGCCAGACCCCGTGCCGGAGCTGGGCCGACTCGAACGACCGCTCGCCCGGGGCGGCGGCCAGCAGGGCGGTACACGCCGGCGACCCGTCGAACAGCTTGCGGAGCTCGTCCTCGTCCAGCCCGGACGGGGCCAACTCTCCTTGAACCGCCAGCGGGTCGAGGTCGAGCAGGACGACGACCTCGGGGATGCGGGTCTTGTGCAGGGCGGCGACCAGGTCGGCCACCGGCAGGGCCGTGCCGGTCAGGTCGGGGGTGATGGCGTCGGCACAGGCGAGGTAGCCGCGGCCCTTGTGGGCGAACGCCCGGCCGACGAAGAGCACGAGCAGCGAATCGGCCTTGCCGACCAGCTTCGGCAGCCGGGCCAGGTGCGACCCGATGGCGGCCATCGTCGTCCGGTGGCCGGCGACGAGGTGACACTTCTGGGGGTTGTACCCGGCGGCCGGCAGAGCCCGGGCCAACTCCGCCGCGTCGGCCGCCGCGTGGGGGACGGCCGGCCCGGCCTCGAAGAACGTCTCGACGGCGATCAGGAGGGCGGCGCGGTCGGGCACGGGAACTCCCGGTTTTTCAAAGCAGGGAACGCGGATGACGCGGACCGGAGCGCGGATGAGCGGGGATCAGACCGAAATCATGGATTGAAATCAATCTTCTGTGTTTTCTGATCCCCGCTCACCCGCGGGGTTTCATCCGCGTCATCCGCGTGCCCGTCTTTTCCCCCATGCTATGCGATTCCGGTAGTTCGCCGCAAAGTCGGGTGGTACAACGGACCTGGAGCGCGGGCCTCCGGCCCGCCGGTCCGATCTCGCGCAGACGACGATGGGGTCGGGGAAGAGCGGGCCGGAGGCCCGCGCTCCAGGGACGCGACATGCGGGCGGTCGATGTCATCCGGGCGAAGCGGGACGGGGCCGAGCTGTCCCCCGAGCAGCTCGACGCCTTCGTGTCGGCGGCGGCGTCCGGCGGGTGGCCGGACTACCAGCTCTCGGCCCTCCTGATGGCCATCATCCTGCGGGGGATGACCCACGCCGAGACGGCCCACCTGACCCGGGCGATGGCCGACAGCGGCAAGCGCCTCGACCTGTCCGACATCCCCGGGCCGAAGGTCGGCAAGCACAGCACCGGCGGGGTCGGGGACAAGACCACGCTCGTCGCCGGGCCGCTGGCGGCGGCCTGCGGGGTGGTCGTCCCGAAGACCTCCGGCCGGGCCCTCGGGCACTCCGGCGGGACCCTCGACAAGCTCGAATCGATCCCCGGGTTCCGGGTCCACCTGGCCGAGGAGGAGTTCAAGGCCGCCCTCCGGGAGGTCGGGCTGGTGCTGGTCGGGCCGCCCGGGGAGGCCGCCCCGGCCGACAAGGCCCTGTACCACCTGCGGGACGTGACCGGGACGGTCGAGAGCGTCCCGCTGATCACCGCCTCGGTCCTGAGCAAGAAGCTGGCCGAGGGGGCGGGCGGGGTGGTGCTGGACGTGAAGTGCGGGCGGGGGGCGTTCATGCCCACCCGCGGGGCGGCCCGGGAGCTGGCCGACGCCCTCGTCCGGGGCGGGACCGCGAACGGGCTGAAGGTGGCCGCCCTGGTGACGGCGATGGACGCCCCGCTCGGCCGGGCGGTCGGCAACTCGCTCGAGGTGGTCGAGGCGGTCGAGACGCTCAAGGGCCTCGGCCCGGCCGACCTGACGGGGTTGTGCGTCCGGCTGGCGGCCGAGATGGTCGTCCTGGCCGGGCTGGCCGGCCGGGCCGAGGCCGAGGCCAAGGTCCGGCGGGCGCTCGCCTCCGGGGCCGGCCTGGAGGTGTTCCGCCGGTGCGTCGAGCGGCAGGGCGGGGACCCGAAGGCCCTGGACGACCACACCCGGCTGCCGACCGCCGGGCGGACGATGGAGGTGGTCGCCCCGCGGGACGGGTTCGTGGCCGGCATGGACGCCGGGAAGGTGGGGCACGCGGCGGTCGTCCTGGGCGGCGGCCGGGGCCGGCACGACGACGAGATCGACCCCGGGGTGGGGGTGGTCTGCCGGGCCAAGCCGGGCGAGCCGGTCCGGGCCGGGCAGCCGGTGTACGAGGTGGTGTACCGGGGGTTCGGCCGGCTGCTCGGGGCGCTGCCGGTGCTGGAGGAGTCGTTCACGATCGCCGACGCCCCGCCGCCGGCAACCCCGGTGGTGCTGGAGGAGGTTGTGTAGCCGAGCACAGGCCGGGAGGCCCGTGCCACCAGGCAAACGGGGTGGTGGCACGGGCCTCCCGGCCTGTGCGGCGGACCAGGAGGCCCCCGATGTTCACCCCCGACCCGCTGATCGCGGCCGCGGCCATCGCCCGGACCCGGGCGTTCGCCCCGTACTCGAATTTCGCCGTCGGGGCCGCCCTGGAGGCCGAGGGCGGGGCCCTGGTGATGGGCTGCAACGTCGAGAGCGCCAGCTACGGGCTGACCCTCTGTGCCGAGCGGGTGGCGATCGTCAAGGGGGTGTCGGAGGGCCACCGGCGGTTCCGGCGGGTGGTGGTGGTGACCGACACCGACCGCCCGACCCCGCCGTGCGGGGCCTGCCGGCAACTGCTGTGGGAGTTCGCCCCGGACGCCGAGGTGGTCCTGGCCAACCTGCGGGGCGTCATCCTCAAGTACACGGTCGCCGAGCTACTCCCGGCCGGGTTCGACGCCGGGAACCTGGGCCGGCGGGCGTGAGCCGGCCAGACCCCGCCCTTTCCCCTTGAGGAGAGGGCAGCGGCCCGCAGGGCCGCGGGTGAGGGGAAGCCCGCCCCGACATTCCCCTCACCCCGCCCCGCTGGCGCGGGGCGACCCTCTCCCTCAAGGGGAGAGGGTATCAGCGCCCCCGACCGCCCGGGAACGCCATGCCCGTCCGCGTTTGTGACCACCCCCTGATCCGGCACCAGCTCGCCCGGCTGCGGGCCGCCGGGGCCCGGCCGCCGGAGTTCCGCCGGCTGGTCGCCGGGATCAGCCGCGGGCTGCTCTGGGAGGCCGCCCGGGACCTGGCCGTCTGGCCGGTCGAGGTGACGACCCCGCTGGAGACGACGACCTGTCACGAGCTGGCCGAGAAGGTCGGCTTGGTCCCGGTCCTGCGGGCCGGGCTCGGCATGGCCGAGGCCATGCTCGACGCGCTGCCGGAGGCGGCCGTCTGGCACCTCGGGCTGTACCGCGACCACGCGACGCTCAAGCCGGTGACGTACTACAACAAGCTGCCGCCGAAGCCGGACATGGACCGGGCGTTCGTCCTCGACCCGATGCTGGCGACGGGCGGAAGCGCGATCGCGGCCATCGACATCCTGAAGCAGCATGGCACCGAAAAGGTGGCGTTCGTCGGGATCATCGCCGCCCCGGAGGGGGTGGCGGCGTTGCGGGCGGCCCACCCGGACGTGCCGATCACCCTGGCCGCCCTCGACTCGCACCTGAACGACGTGGGGTACATCGTCCCCGGCTTGGGCGACGCCGGCGACCGCCAGTTCGGGACGGCCTGAGCGCCACGAGCGGACCAGGGGCTGGCGCCCCTGGCTACGGGCCGTCGCCGCTCCGCGGCTCAAGAGTAAGGCCGAAGGCCCGAGTCCCGGAGGGACGACGGACGGTCGCCAGGGGCGCCAGCCCCTGGTTCATTTCAGGCTCTTGAGCCACTTCTCGAACACCGGGTAGTGCTTGTCCACCGTCGCCTTCGGGCCGCTCAGCCGGACGTGGGCGGCCTCGTCCGAGCCGGCCACCACCGCCCACACCACCCGCTGGTCCTCCCGCAGCTCCTCCTTCGACTTCGGGTCGAACGGGGCCGCCCGGTACTTCCACGTCCCCGACACGTCGAGCAGGGTGATCGTCGCCCCCTTCGTCCCGTCGAGCTTCGACACCGTGCTGATGTCGTCGGCCGTCTTCCCGTCCGGCGGGACGAACTGGGCCTTCCACCGGGGGAACACCTTTTCCGTCTTCGGGTCGCTCTCCGGGAAGACGATCAGCTCGGCGTCGCCCGGGCCGTCCTTCTCGCCGGGCAGCTTGAACTGGTGCGACCGCAGCCGGTTCGCCGGCTTCTCCGACACCCACCCGGCCGGGGCCGGGGCCGACAGCCCGCCCGCCTTCACCGCCGGGGCCGGGTCGTCGGCCGGGTCGAACAGGAGCGGGAAGCAGTTCTGGCAGCGGGACGGTGCCCGGGCCGACACGACCGCGTGCAGCAGGGCCGACGCCGACAGGAAGAAGACGACCGCGGCCGGGCGCATGGCGGGCCTCCGGGACGGGGACCGGGTCATTCTACGGCCCCGCGGCGGCCCGCCGGGCCGACCCCTGGCAACTCCCGCCCCCGCTCCCTACCTTCACCGTACCCCCCTCCCCACCCGCCGGCGGCCATGCGCGCGGTCCTCCAACGGGTCAGCCGGGCCGGCGTGACCGTCGGCGATGAGGTCGTCGGGGCGGTCGCCGCCGGCTGGCTGGTCCTGCTCGGGGTGGCCCCGGGCGACACGCAGTCCGACGCCGACTGGCTGGCCGACAAGGTGGCCCACCTGCGGGCCTTCCGCGACCCCGACGGGAAGATGAACCTGTCCGTCCTGGACATCGGCGGCGGGGTGTTGGCGGTCAGCCAGTTCACCCTGTACGGGGACTGCCGCAAGGGTCGCCGGCCGGGGTTCACGACCGCCGCCCCGCCGGACGTGGCCGAGCCGCTGTACGAGCGGTTCGTGACCGCCCTGAAGGCCCTCGGGGTGCCGACCCAGACCGGCCGGTTCGGGGCCGACATGGCGGTGGCGCTGGTGAACGACGGCCCGGTGACGTTCGTAATCGAAACCGGGACCTGAGCTCCGGTGGCACCGGCCTCCCGGCTGGTGGGGTTCGCCGCACCGGCCGGGAGGCCGGTGCCACCAGAAGCCAAACCGGGGCCGGGGAATAGGCCGGGCCGGGGCCGATCAATATCGTTGACCGGGGCCGGCCGGGTCCCATACCATTCAAGCTGGCCCGGACTCGATCCTCCCAGGGGGTGCCGCCGTGGACCGTCGCCGCTTTCTCTCCGTGGCCGCCGGCGGGGCCGCCGGGGCCGGGCTGGTCGCCTTCCTCGGCTGCCGCAACGGGGGCGGCAACGGGGGCGAGACCATCAAGATCGTCTCCAGCCTGCCCCGGACGGGGTCGGCCCAGGGCCAGACCGACACCATCGTCAACGGGATCAAGCTGGCCATCGACGACTACGGCGGGAAGGTGGGCGACTTCACGATCGAGTACACGGACATGGACGACGCCACCGCCGCGGCCGGCAAGTGGGACGGCCCGGCCGAGGCGGCGAACGCCCGCAAGGCGGTGGCCGACGACGACGTGATGGTGTTCATCGGGCCGTACAACAGCGGCGCCGCCAAGGTGTCGATGCCGATCCTGAACGAGGGCGGGGTGCTGCAGATCTCCCCGGCCGCCACCTGGCCCGGGCTGACCAAGAAGCAGGCCGGCGACACCAGCGGCGAGCCGGACATCTACCGCCCGGCCGGGAAGGTGACGTTCTGCCGGGTCTGCCCGACGGACGATGTCCAGGGGCCGCTGTCGGCCGACTTCGCCAAGCAGACGCTCGGGGCCAAGCGGGTGTTCATCCTGGACGACAAGGAGCTGTACGGGGCCGGGATCGCCGGGCTGTTCCAGAAGCGGTGCGAGGAGACCGGGGTCCAGGTCCTCGGCCGGGAGGGGATCGTCCCGACCCAGCAGACGTTCAGCGAGGTCGCCAGCAAGGTGGCCGCCCTGAAGCCGGACCTGGTGTACTTCGGGGGGACCACCCAGACGGCCGCCGGCCGGCTGATCAAGGACCTCCGGGGGGCCGGGCTGACCTGCCCGGTGATGGTCCCGGACGGGTGCTACGAGCAGGCGTTCCTGGACTCGGCGTCGGCCCGCGACCTGGCCAACGTGTACGCCACCATCGGCGGGACCGACCCGTCGCTGTTGAAAGGGGCCGGGGCCGAGTTCGTCAAGAAGTACAAGGAGAAGTACAAGAAGGACCCGGAGGCCTACGCGGTGTACGGGTACGAGGCCGGGAAGGTGTTCCTGGAGGCGGTCAAGAAGGTCGGCAAGAAGGACCGGGAGGCGATCCTCAAGGCCTGCCTGGGGACCAAGGACTTCTCGGCCGGGGCGGTCGGCACCTGGAGCTTCGACGCCGACGGCGACACCTCGCTCCAGCAACTGACCATCAGCAAGGTCGAGGGCGGGAAGTTCGTCCCCCAGAAGGTCGTGGACAAGAAGTAGGCCGGTCGGGCGAGCCGGGAGTCGGGAGTGTTGGCCAGCCGGGAGCGTGTGCGTCCGGAGAAATGCAACC
>JAIEQN010000857.1 GCA_019747685.1 Gemmataceae bacterium | reverse complement strand
TGCCGGAGCCGGCGAGCCTGGCCCTGCTCGGGGCCGGGGCGGCCGGGCTGGCCGGCCGGCGCCTCCGGCGGGCGGGGCGGTAGCCCGACGGGGCGTGACCGTGCGCCCAAACAAAAGCAACAGGGGGTGACGCCCCGCGCTCGCCGGAACCCTGCGGCGGAGGCCGGGGGGGCCGGGCGAGCAGCCCGCGGGCTCAGCCCGTCCCGGGGTCGGAAGCGGCCGGCGCGGCGGGCACGAAGTAGTGGTTGGACGGGTGGTCGTCCCGGCGGAACAGCCGGCACCCGGTCGCGACGGTGAGGAGGGCGACGAGGGCCAGGGCGGCAAGTGTCTTCCGCATGGTGGTTCTCCGGTGGACCGCCACGGGCGGTGGCGGGCACACCGGGGTATCGCAGCCGGCGTACCGGACGGCGAACCGGCGGGTGGGAACGGGGGTCGACGGCCGGGCGGCGGGGCGTCGGACCGGCCCGATCTGCCGAGCCCGCACCCCCGGCGGGATCGGCCGGTCGGGCCGGTGTTCGCCGGCCCGGGACGGTGAACCCGTACCTTTAGTCCGGTTCACGGCGGGGTGTAGCGGCGCACCCGCGGTGTCGGGAGTAGTTCCGGCACTCCGGCGGGTTACGGCCGTTCACCCCGGCCCGGTCTCCACGCAGCACCACCGCCCGACCGCCCTGCGGCGGTCCGCCTCAAATTTCCAGCGGCCCGGTGCTGTCGCCCAGCCGGCCCGGCCGCACCCCGATCCGGTCGAGCATCGTCAACAACAGGTTCGTCACCGGGGTGTCCTTGCCGCAGTCGAGGTGCCGGCCGGACCGGACGGTCCCGTTCCCGGTGCCGACGAGCAGGACCGGCAGGTCGTCGTGGGTGTGGCGGTTGCTGTCGGCGATCCCGGCCCCGTACAGGACCAGGCACCGGTCGAGCAACGTCCCGTCCCCGTCCGGCAGCGCCTTCAGCTTGCCGACGAAGTCGGCGAACAGCCCCGCGTGGTAGGTCTGAATCTTGACCAGCTTGGCCAGGGTCGCCGGGTCGTTCTTGTGGTGCGACAGTTGGTGGTGCGACTCGGGCAGGCCGAGGTGGTCGTAGCTGCGGATGCTCGACTCCCGGCCGACCATCATGGTGGCCACCCGGGTGATGTCGGCCTGGAACGCCAGGGCCAGGAGGCCGAACATCAGCCGGGCGTGCTCGGTCGGGTCGGCCGGGATGCCCGGGGGCGGGTCGCCGGGCCGCCGCGCCGGGCCGTCCCGCTCGGCCTGTTGGATGCCGCGTTCGACCTCCCGTACCGAGGTGAGGTACTCGTCGAGCTTGCGGCGGTCCGGCGGGCCGAGGTCGGCTTCCAGCCGCCGGGCGTCCTCGACGGCCCCGTCCAGGATGCTGCGGCGGTAGCGGTCCCGGCGGGCGGCCGCGGCCGGGTCGGATGGCCGGTCGGCCGGGCCGAACAGCCGGTCGAAGACGTGCCGCGGGTTGGGGACCGGCGGCAGCGGCGTCGTCGGCGTCCGCCAACTGATGCAGCTGGTGTAGGCGCAGCTGTAGTTGCCGTCGCACAGGCCGACGATGCGGTGGTCTTCCAGCCCGAGTTCGAGCGAGGCCAGCCGGGTCTGCCGGCCGATCGCCTGGGTGGCCACCTGGTCGGCCGAGACGCCGGCGTGGATGTCGGACCCGCTCTCGCGTGGGTGGGCCCCGGTCAGGAAGCTGGCCGACGCCCGGGCGTGGTCCCCGCCGCCGTCGCCCAGGGCGTTCGCCATCTCGTCCCGCAGCCCGGAGAGGACGAGCGTGTCGTCCCGGAACG
The DNA here is from genome assembly GCA_019747685.1 of Gemmataceae bacterium. Lineage (GTDB taxonomy): Bacteria > Planctomycetota > Planctomycetia > Gemmatales > Gemmataceae > Urbifossiella. The sequence goes on along the minus strand of JAIEQN010000857.1, from coordinate 4,948 downwards.
GCTCCAGCGGCTTGAGGATCGGGGTGAACGCGAAGTCCTTCCCGGTGGAGGCCGGGGTCCAGCTCGGCATGACCATCCCGTTCGGGACGTAGACGAAGCAGAGCCGGATCGGCGGCGCCGGCCTCGTGCCCCGAGCCCACCCGAGGGCCGGCACCATCGCGTCGAGCAGGGGCAGCCCGACCAGGCCGGCGGTCCCCCGCAGGAAGGTCCGGCGGGACAGGTGCTTGCGGGTGATGATCATCGCGGCTCCGCCCTACTTCCGGGTAGTGTCTCGGTTTGGTGGTACAGGCCTCCCGGCCTGTGATTCTCGATTGCACAGGCCGGGAGGCCTGTGCCACCAGAGCCAAACCGAGGCCCACCCTACTTCCGCGTCTGGAACGGCACGCTCTCGACGATCCCCAGCACCAGGCTGGAGAACCGGTATCCGTCACGGGCCATCCGCCCGGCCACGGCCTTCGCCGCCTTGCGGTCGCTCCGGTCCAGCCCCCGGCCGAGGGCGTAGGTCATCAGCTTCTCGGCCAGGCACCCGGCGAACGCCCCCGGGTCGGCCTTCAGGACCGCCGCCAGCCCGTCGGGGCCGTTCACGGCCCGGCCGTCGGCCAGGGTGGCCGAGGCGTCGACCGGGAACCGGCCGTCGGTGTCGCGCCAACGGCCGACGGCGTCGAAGTGCTCCAGGGCCAGGCCGAGCGGGTCCATCCGGGCGTGGCAGGAGGCGCAGGCCGGGTTGGCCCGGTGCTGCTCCAACTGCTCCCGCAGCGAAACCGACTGGCCGACCTCCTTCTCGTCCAGGGCCGGCACGTCCGGCGGGGGCGGGGGCGGCGGGGCGTTCAAGAGGGTTTCGAGAACCCACTTGCCGCGGAGGACCGGCGAGGTCCGGTTGGGGTAGGACGACACGGTCAGGACGCTCGCCTGCCGCCAGACCCCGCCCCGCCGGCCGCCGGCCAGGGCGACCTTGCGGAACTCGTGCCCCTTCACGCCCGGGACGCCGTAGAACTCGGCCAGCCGCTGGTTCAGGAAGGTGTAGTCGGCGTCGAGGAAGTCCAGCACCGGCCGGTCTTCACGAACGATGTACTCGAAGAACCGCTCGGTTTCTTCCCGCATCGACGTCCGGGTGTAGTCGGTGAACTCCGGGAACCGGGTGCGGTCGGGCCGGTGCGTTTCGAGGGCCCGGGTGCGGAGCCACTGGCCGCCGAAGTTCTCCACCAGGGCGCGGGCCTTCGGGTCCTTGACCATCCGCCGCACCTGGGCCGCCCGCACCTCCGGCCGGCCGAGTGACCCGTCGTCGGCCGTGCGGAAGAGTTCGTCGTCCGGCAGGCTGCTCCACAGGAAGTACGACAGCCGGGCGGCCAGCTCGTGCGGGGTCAGTCGCGGGGCCTTCTCGATCCGGAAGAGGAAGTGGGGCGAGACCAGCAGCCGCTGGATCGCCAGGCACAGCCCCTCCTCGACCGAATCGCCGTTGTCCCGGGCCAGCTCGACCAGCCGGACCAGCTCCGCGACCTCCGGCTCGGTCACGGGCCGTCGGTAGGCCCGGCGGGCGAGGTCGGCCAGGATCGCCCGGCCGGCCGCGGTGTCGGGCGACTTGACCGGGTGGCCGCCGAACACCTTCTTGACCGACTCCGGAGACGGCCCCTCCGGCTGGCGGTACGGCCCGACGACGTGGAGGTACATCGGGAAGAAGGCGTCCACCCCCCGCTTGGCGGACACCTCACCCTGGACCGGCGACGGGTTCGGCCCCTGGTAGGCGGCCGGCAGGCCCTCGTACATCCGCAGCAGGGTGACCGACAGCCAGTGGTCGCCGGCCGTCACGGGCGTTCGGAACTCCGCCCACAGGCCGTTGACCTCGCCCGGGTTCCGCCCGGACTCCGGCTTGGTCGGGATCGGCAGCTTGGCCGTGTGGGCCAGCCGGCCGTCGATCCAGAAGCCGAGTTCGACCGGGCCGGACCCGACCGGCCGGACGCCGCGCAAGATGGCCCGGAAGTCGTACTCCCCGTCGGCCGCGAACCGCTGGACGACGTGGAGGGCACCGGGCAGGCTCATCCCCGTTTCGTCGTAGTCGAACTTGACCTCGTTGTTCTTGGAGAAGGCGTCGGCGGCGCAATACGGCTCGTGGACCACCCGCCCGGGCTTCAGCGGCGGGGCACCGAACACCGCCGCCCGGGCCACCCGTTCGGCGGCCGCCAGGTACTGCTCCATCAGGGCCGGGGAGACGGTGAGGGTGCCGGCGGCGGTGTCGAACCCGTCGCCCGGGGTGTCCTGGGGGAAGTCGTCGGCCGGCCGGAGGTCGACGCCGAGGAGGTCGCGGACGGTGGCGTTGTACTCGGCCCGGTTCAGCCGCCGGATCAGGACGCGGTCGGCCCGGGCCGCCTCCCGCTCGGCCTGCTCGACGGTGGCCTCCAGCCAGGCCACCACCGGGTTGAGTTCGTCGTCTCCGGGCCGGGGCCGCCGCTTGGGCGGCATGGCGTGCCGGTCGAGTACGTCCAGCACCCGGCCGAGCATCGCCGTCCGCGGGGCCGGCGGCAGCCCGTCGAGCCGGTCGAGCCGCACCCCGCCGCTGGCGTCGTCGGCGTGGCACTCGGAGCAGTGCTTGGCCAGGAAGGGCTGGACGGCGTTCTGGAAGGCCGGCCCGTCGGCCGGCCCGGATGCGGCCGGCGGCGGGTCCGAGGCGAGCAGCGACCCGAGGCCGGCGAGTACGGCCGCGGTCGCTACCCCGTGGCAGCGGAGCAGCATGACGACCCCGAGCCGGGCACCCCCGGCGACGCGGAAAGCCAACCCAGGAAAGTATAACGCCGGGCTTGCGCAACCGCCACCGCTCCGGACCCATGACCGTCTCCCGCTCGGGCGGGCTCACCCCGGCCGCTCGTGCTCACCGACTGGCGGTCCGGCCTTCGTTTCCCCGGGCGCGATGCCCAGCCAGAGGAGGCCGCCGGCCCCGCAGACCGCACACGCCACCGCGACCGCCGCCGTCCACCCGTAGTAGTGCCCGAGCAGCGGCGTGACCACCGGGGCCAGCATCCCGACCCCGTTCCCGCCGGTGTTCATCAGGGCGCACGCCAGCCCGCCGCGGCCCGGCTCCAGGGTCGGGGCGGTGGTCCAGAACACCCCCTCGCACAGCCCGACCGCCCCCAGGGCCAGGGCGAAGCACCAGACCACCTGCCGGGGGTCGGTCGTCGAGACGCCGAGCAACCCGAACCCGGCCCCCAGCCCCATCGCCAGCAGGACCACCAACCGGCTGCCCCACCGGTGCCCGAGCCGGCGGCCCAGCGCGTCGGTCACCCACCCGCCCCCGGCCATCCCCGCCGCCATCGCCATCGTGACGGTGAACGCCGCCCCCCGGCTCTCGTCCGGGGGCAGCTTCAGTTCCTTCTCGAAGTAGTACTCGACCCAGTAGAAGAACATGTACTGGACGTAGCCGACCGCCCCGTAGCTGAGGGTCAGGAGTACCAGCCGGCGGTTGCCGAAGAGGCCGAGCACGTCCCGCAGGCCGGACCGGGTGCGGGCCGGGGCGGTGCCGCCCTCGGCGACGAGCCGCCGCTCGGCGTCGTTCACCCGGGGGTGATCGGCCGGGGCGTCGGCGGCCAGCGCCCACCAGGCCAGGGCCAGCAACGCCAGGGCCGCCCCGCACAGGGCGAACGCCGCCGGCCAGCCGACCCGGTCCATCAGCCACCCGAACCCCGGGTACGTCAGGGCGATCCCGACCAGCGCCCCGGCGGTGACCAGGCCGTTGGCCGTGGACCGCTCCCGGAGCGGCAGCCACAGCGACACGGCCCGGGCCGCCCCGGGGTGGAGCGGGACGCTGGCCGCCCCGGCCAGCCCGCGGACCACCAGCAGCGGGACCCACAGGGCGGCGACGGCCAGCCCCGACCACCCGAGCGCCCCGGTCACCACCCCGCACGCCCCCAGCCCGACCCCCATCCCGGCCATCGCCCGCCGCGGGCCGATGCGGTCGAGCAGCCACCCGCCGGGGAGCATCCCGACGGCGTAGACCAGGAGGAACGCCGAGTAGACCGCCCCCATCTGTTCCGCCGACAACCCGCCCGGGCCGATGAAGTGGGCGTTCGCCGCGACCGAGATGCTCAGCCGGTTGAAGTGGGCGAGGAAGGCGAGGCCGGTCAGCAGGGCGACGATCCGCCAGCGGACGGCGGTGGGCGGCGGAACGGACATGGCCGGCGACCCTGCGGACGGGACGGGGGATCGGACGACACGACGGGCCGCGGCCCGGTCACCAGTTCGTCATCGACCCGTCCGGGCGGCGGTAGGTGGTCCGGTCCGGCCCCGGCTTGGTGACCTCGGCGACCGGCTTCAGCCGCTTCAGGTCCAACCTCACCCCGAGGCCGGGCCGCTTGTTCGGCCAGACCTTCCCGTCCTTGAAGTCGGCCCACTCCGGCAGGTGCGGCAGTTCCCGCCCGCCGAGGTTGTACTCCAAGAGGACCGGCCCGGGGAACGGCCCGAGGGCGTGGACCAGGGCGGCGGTGGCGATCGGCCCGGTGAAGTGCGGGACGATCCCGACCGAGTGGGTCTCGCACAGGGCCGCGACCTTGTGCAGCTCGGTGATCCCGCCGACGTTCGGCAGGGTGGCCCGGACGTAGTCGATGTCGTGGGCCTCGACCAGCTTGTGGAAGTCCCACCGTGCGCCCCACTGCTCCCCGGCCGCCAGCGGCACCGCGGTCATCGTCCGCAGCTTCGGGATGTCGTCCAGGAAGGCTTCCGACCGGACCGGGTCCTCGACCAGGAACGGCTCGTACTCCTCGATCCGCCGGCAGGCCCGGATCGCGTCGGCCAGGTCGAACCGGGTGTGGAAGTCGATCAGCCAGTCCCCGTCCGGGCCGACCCCGGCCCGCACCTCCTTGCAGTCGGCGGCCACCTGCCGGACCCGCTCCCGGGCGTTGTACACGTCGGTCCCGCGGACGCTGGCGGCGTCCAGCCGGAACGCCCGGAACCCGGCGTCGAT
>JAIEQN010000243.1 GCA_019747685.1 Gemmataceae bacterium | reverse complement strand
AGCGCGACGCCCAGCCCGATGAGGAAGCCGACGGCCCGGTCGTCGGGCGAGGCCTCGGCCTCCAGCGCCGCCCGGGCGGCCGCCCGGACAAGGGCCGTGGTGCGGTCGTCGCCGGACGGGTCGGCCGGGTCCGCCGTGGCCCGCCCAACCACCGCCCGGACGACGGCCGCGGCCACCGCGTCCCGCCGGGACTCGGCCGGGGCCGGGGGCGTCTGGGACCCCGGCAGCTTCGGCGGCACCATCTCCTTCGGCCCAGCCGCGGGCCGGTCCGGATTAGCCGGCGGGGCCTGGGCGACGGCCTCGTCCAGCTCGTTCAGGTACGCCAGCGCCCGGGAGTCGCCCGGCTTGGCCTTCAGCAAGGCCCCGTACACCCGGGCCAGCCGGGCCCGGGCGGCCGGGCGGGCGTCGGCCGCCGCCCCGACCGGCCCGCGGCGGAACTCCTCCGCCCAGAGGCACAGGGCCAGGGCGTTGAGCGGGTCGAACCGGAACCGGTGGGCGGCGAAGAGGGCCCGCCCGTCGCCCAGCTTCGGCCGCATCACCGACCCCGGGTCGGGGATCGGCACCGCCCCGAGGGCCAGCCCGAGGTGGTGGATCAGCACCTCGACCCGCTCGGCCTCCGACCGCGGCCGCCACTCCCGGACCAGGACGTGCCGGCCGCCCACCCCCCGGGCGGCCCCGAACTCGTCCGCCCGCCCCCCGACGTTCCGGCTGGTGGACCCGACCGCCAGCCCGCCCGGCTTGACCTTCACCTTGGCCTCGAAGTCGGCCAGCAGGTCGGGCAGGGTCTTGGCCGCCGGGTCGGACGCCCAGGTGTCGAACCCGGCGAGCGTCAGCCGGACGCCGGAGTGGGCCTCGACCACCGCGGCGGCCGCCTCGAACCGCTTCTTCAGGGCCTCCCGCCACGCCTTCTCGGCCCGCGGGTCGGCGTCGTCCACCAGCAGCCGGACCGGGATCGTGACCGGGTCGGCCGGCGGCGGGTCGGCCTCCGGCCGGGCGTCCCGCTCCGGCGGCTTGCCCGGCAGCTCGACCCCTTCGAGCCGCCGCCCGGCCCGCTCGTCGGGGACGAAGACGTAGGCGTGGTACGGGTTGACCGCGATCCGGACTTCGGCCGGCTTGGCCGGGTAGCGGACCTCGGCCGGCCCCCGGACCGTAACCGGGACGACCTCGCCCGGGGCGAGCGTCACCGGCCGCGGCTTCCCGCCCGGCTCGGACACCACGACCTCGATCGGGGCCGGGGTGTAGTTGGCCAGGACAACGACCGCCGCCCGGACGGCCGAGGTCAGCCCGATGAGTACGACGGCGGCCAACAGGTGTCGCACGATGATGCCCCGCCGGGCCGGGCTGCTGCCCATCTTCGCCCCCGGTTGTCCCTCCCCTCTCACTACCGGTTCGCGGCCCGGCTGGTAGCCCGGGCGGGTATTCGCTGGACAGCGGCCGGGACTGCGGTACGCTCAGCGGCTGCCCGCCCTCCCCCGCCGAGACGACCCATGAACCGCCGCCAGTGGCTGACCCGCAGCACCGCCGCCACCTCCGCCGCCGTCCCGTGGCTGGCGTCCGCCGGCCCGGCCCTCGCCCGACCCCGGCCGCCCGGAGAAGGCCCGCTCAAGATCACCGACATCAAGACCGTCCTCACCGCCCCGGCCAACATCCGGCTGGTGGTGGTCAAGGTGCTGACCAGCGAGCCGGGGCTGTACGGCCTCGGCTGCGCCACCTTCACCCAGCGGGCCCGGGCCGTCCAAACGGCCGTCGACCAGTACCTCCGGCCGTTCCTCCTCGGCAAGGACCCGCTGGCCATCGAGGACACCTGGCAGTCGGCCTTCGTCAGCTCGTACTGGCGGAACGGGCCGGTCCTGGGCAACGCCCTGAGCGGCGTCGACATGGCCCTGTGGGACATCCTCGGCAAGCGGGCCAACCTGCCCGTCTACCAGCTCCTCGGCGGCAAGTGCCGCAAGGCGGTGGACACCTACCGGCACGCCACCGGGCAGACGTTCGAGGAGGTCGAGAAGGCGGCCCGGGCGCTGATCGCCCAGGGCCAGCGGCACGTCCGGGTCCAGGTCGCGGTGCCGGGGCAGTCCACCTACGGGGCGGTCGCCCCGAACCCGAAGGAGAACCCCGAGGCCGGGGCGAACGACCGGCCGCAGGTGTGGGAGCCCCGGGCCTACGTCCGGACCGTCCCCAAGCTGTTCGAGCACCTCCGCAAGCAGCTCGGCGACGAGGTCGAGCTGCTCCACGACGTTCACGAGCGGGTCCCGCCCATTCTCGGGATGCAACTGGCGAAGGACCTGGAGCAGTTCAAGCTGTTCTTCCTGGAAGACCCGTTCAGCCCGGAGGACATCGGCTACTTCGAGAAGCTCCGCCCGCAGACCAGCACCCCGATCGCCATGGGCGAGCTGTTCAACAACCCGAACGAGTGGGTGGGGCTGGTCAGCGGCCGGCTGATCGACTTCATCCGCATCCACATGTCCCAGGTCGGCGGGCTGACGATGGCCCGGAAGGTGGCCGCCCTGTGCGAGTTCTTCGGGGTCCGCACGGCCTGGCACGGCCCCGGCGACGTGTCCCCGGTCGGGCACGCGGCCAACGTCCACCTCGACCTGGCCACCCCGAACTTCGGCATCCAGGAGGCCCGGCTGTTCACCCCGGCGGAGCGGGACGTGTTCCCCGGCTGCCCGGAGCTGAAGGACGGGTACTACTGGGCGAACGACAAGCCCGGTCTGGGGATCGACCTGGACGAGGCGGCGGCGGCCAAGTTCCCGATCCGGGACGACCCGCCGTTCGACTACCGGTGGGGCAACGTCCGGCGGAAGGACGGGACGGTGGTGAAGCCCTGAGCCGGGGCCGGGTAGAATACCCCGGGGCCGGCGGCGGGCGACGCCGCGCCAGGTACAGGGGAGGGGTGGATGTCCCGGGCCGAGGGTGGGAGCGAGGGGCGGTCGGTGGCGACGTTCGGGGGCGGGTGCTTCTGGTGCCTCGAAGCCGTGTTCGAGCAGTTCCGGGGGGTAGAGCGGGTCGAGTCCGGGTACGCCGGCGGGCACGCCCCGAACCCGACGTATAAGGCCGTCTGCGGCGGGGCCACCGGGCACGCCGAGGTCGTCCGGGTGCTGTTCGACCCGGCCGTGATCTCGTACCGGGAGCTGCTGGAGGTGTTCTTCGCGGTCCACGACCCGACGACGCTCAACCGCCAGGGGAACGATGTCGGCACGCAATACCGGTCGGTGATCTTCACCCACGGGCCGGAGCAGGAGGCCACGGCCCGGGCGGTGATCCGCGAGCTGACCGAGCAGCGGGCTTGGCCGCACCCGATCGTCACCGAGGTGAAGCCGGCCCCGGAGTTTTTCAAGGCCGAGGACTACCACCAGGGCTACTACCGGGCCAACCCGGACCAGCCGTACTGCCAGCTCGTCGTCGGCGAGAAGGCGGCCAAGGCCCGCAAGGCGTTCGCCGGGAAGCTCAAGGCTTGACCGCTACCGGCCGGCCGGCGCGTCAGGCGACAATGCCCGCCGGACGGCCTGCCGGGAGGCGGACCTTCCACGCCAGCCCGGCCCAGGCCATCAGCCGGATGACGTAGTAGCTGGCGTCCACCTGCCACCACCGCAGCCCGTGCCGGGCCGACGACGGGAAGGCGTGGTGGTTGTTGTGCCACCCCTCCCCCATCGCCAGGAGGCCGAACAGCAGGTTGTTCCGGCTGTGGTCCTTCTCCGGGTACGGCCGGGACCCCCACAGGTGGCAGACCGAGTTCACACTCCAGGTGACGTGGTGGACCAGAAACACCCGCACCAGCCCGCCCCACAACAGTCCGAGCAGCGCCCCCGCCCAGGAGCCGGTCAGGACCCCGCCGAGGGCCGCCGGGGCGGCCAGCCCGAGGACGATCCACAGCGGGAACAGGGCGTCGGCCGCCCGGACCGAGGTGAGCTTCTTGAGGTCGGCCACGTACCGGTCGAGGTTGACCGGGTCCGGCTTGAATGCCCACCCGATGTGGGAGTGCCAGAACCCCCGGACGACGCCCCACAGCCCCCGCCCGCCGGCATGGTGCGGCGAGTGTGGGTCGTCCGGGGTGTCGCTGTGCTGGTGGTGGCGGCGGTGGTAGGCCACCCACCTCAGCACCGACCCCTGGACGGCCATCGACCCGAGGGCGGCCAGGACGAACCGGACGACCGCGTTCGTCTCGAAGCTCTTGTGGGTGAACAGCCGGTGAAACCCGACGGTGATCCCGAGGGCGGACAGGACGTACATCCCGGCCAAGAGGCCGAACTCGACCCACCCTAACCCCCACCCCCACACGGACGCACCGGCCGCCCCGAACCGGGCGTGGGGGATAAAGACGGCCGTGAGGGTGGCCGCCCGGGCGGCCAACGACAGCGGCTCCGCTACCGCCTCGTGCGGGGAGTCGGGCGCGGCGGCAGGAATCGGGGTCACGCGTGATCCAAGCGGGGGAGAGGGCGGAGGTCGGTCCGGGAACGGGCAGGCAAAACCCGGGCCGCACGAGTTAGAGGGCCGGGGCCGGCACGGGGGACGCGGAAATCCCCGACCCCGGACGGAACGGCAGTCGGTACAGGACGTACACGAGGTACGCCGACAGCACCGCCGCCAGAAAGCACCAGACGGACGCGAACGCCTCCCGGTAGGCCGCGTAGGCTACGCCGGCCGACGCCAGGACCGCAACCCCGAGCGGCCGCAGCCGGCGGTCGGCCGACAGCAGGAGCGGGCCGGCCGCGGTCGCCAGGTAGAGGGCCGGCCACACCCACCCGGCCGCCGGCCCGGCCGGCAGGTCGTAGCGGAGGGAGTGGCCGACGGCGGTCGGGTTCAGCCCGCGGCCGCCGGCCGCCGCCACCGGCGGGTAGTAGACTCCGCCGACGGCCAGGCCGGCCACGGCCAGGGCGAGGAACGCCGCCCCCATCCGGCCGGGCGGCTCGACCGCCCCGACCGCCAGGGGAACCCAGGCCGGCCAGAGGGCGAGGGCGAAGAACAAGAACCCCACGGACGCCACCCGGGCGGCCTCCGGGTCGCCCCGCCCGACCCCGGCCCAGACCCCGGCCTCGCACAACTGCTGGAAGCCGAACAGCACCGGGGTGGCGGCCAGCGGGAGGTAGCGGCGGTCCTTCCGCCAGGCCGCCGCGACCCCGTACGCCCCGGCCGGCAGGAGGGCGACGGCCACCCCCAGGCTGGCCTCGGCGGAAAAGCACATGAAACTCCTGACGGGGTGAGGGGTCGGGCGACCGGGCAGCGAGGTGGGTTCAGGCATCCGCCCGGCGGCGGTAGACCCGCCGGACCGGCAGGCCGGCCGGGGTCGTCGGGGCCGCCCGATCGTCGGGCCGGGGGGCAACCGGTTCCGGTGTCGGGCCGCCGTCCGCCCCCTGCGGAAGCGGACGCCCCCCGGGGAGTCGGGGCTCGGCCGCCAGGGCCGTCGGGTCGATCGGTCGCATGGTGTCCGTCGTGGGGCGGAATTCGGGCATCGAACCGTCCGGGTGGCCGGTTGGCACGTCCATTATATACTGGATCAATTTCTAAATTCTTTTATTTTTTGACTTGTCGGCATCGACCGATGATACCACCGGTCGTTACCCGCCGTGCCCCTGGGTCAGGGCGATCACCAGCCCGATCACCAGCGCGATCAGGAGGACCAGCAGCACCAGCCCGGCGATCTTCGCCCAGCTCCACGGCCGCTCCCCGGCCAGCCGCCCGGTCCGGCCGTTGATGAGAATCTGGAACAGCCGGTCCTGATACCGGTAGTGGGCCACCCACACCGGCAGCAGCAGGTGCTTGAAGGTGACGGCCAGGTAGCGGGTCTGCTTGGCGTCGATCCGCTGGTGGTCGCCGCCGATGTCCCGGCGGACCAGCCCGACGATGGTCGGCTCCATCAGCTCCTTCGACCGCTCGAACCCCTCCCCCAGCCCGACCGCGTACCGCTCGGTCTTGAACCCGCTCAGGAACTCCGGCCGGAACCCCTCCAGCTTGTCCAGGTCCCACGGCTCCAGCCACGCCACCAGCTTGCCCGGCACGCTCTTCGACCCGCAGATCAGGATGTCGTCGAAGAAGTGCTCGACCTCGCCGGCGGCCGACGACCAGCGGATGCGGGTGACGGTCCGGGTCCGGGTGACGGTGTTCCCCTGGGCGTCCCGCTCGGTGTACGTCTCAACGTCCTGGTAGTTGTCGCCCCGCTGGCCGCGGTAGCGGGTGTGGGTCATGGCGTCGTAGGTCCAGTACGGGACGTACACGCCGGTCAGTTGGCCGAGGTTGGCGGCCGTCCGCAGGGCCGACGGGGCGAACCACAGGCCGGCCAGCCACTTGTCGAAGGACTCGCGGGCGGCCCGCAGGTCGAGGGCGAACGGGGCCAGCGACTCCGGCGGGATCATCCGGTGGGCGGCCTCCGGCTTGTTCTCCAGGTGCGTCCCGCAGAACGGGCAGTCCTCGGTGGCCACCTTGTCTTCGAGCAGGACCATCGCCCCGCAGCCGGTACACCGCGTCTCGGACGACCGGCCGGCGATCACCGCCCCGCCGCCGGCTTCTTCGCGGGCCAGGTACTCCTCGTAGTCCCGCTCCTCGGCCGCCAGGTCGGCGGCCGCCGCGATGGCCGACGAGTGCCCGCAGTACGGGCACTTGAGCGCCCGACTCCGGGGGTCGAACTGGACCCTCGCCCCGCAGCTCGGGCACGGGAACAGGCGGCCGGCGGGAGGAGCGTCGGGCATGGGGAAAGTCCGGGCGAGCGGGGGGCGTGAGC
>JAIEQN010000255.1 GCA_019747685.1 Gemmataceae bacterium | reverse complement strand
AACCCGCTCGGGCCGGACGGGGTGGCGGCCCTGGCCGAGGCCCGGGGGGTCCGCGGGGTGTCGGTGCTGAAGCTCGGCGAGACGCGGGCCGGCGGGGCGGGGGTGGAGGCGCTGGCCGGGTCGGGGCTGCTGGCCGGGGTGCGGTGGCTCGACCTGTCCGGGAACCGGCTCGGGCCGGTGGCGGTCGGGAAGCTGGCCGGGTCGCGGCAGGCCCGCGGGCTGCGGGTGCTGAAGCTGTCGGACAACCGGGTGGAGGACAAGGGGGCGGCGGCCCTGGCGGCCAGCCCGCACTTGGCCGGGTTGGTCGAGCTGGACCTGGGGGACGCCGGGGTCGGGAACGCCGGGATGATCGCCCTGGCGGAGAGCCCGCACCTGGACGACTTGGTCCGGCTCGACCTGCGGGACCGGCGGACCGCCCGGCCGCCCGGGGCGGAGGCCCGCCGGGCGCTGCTGGAGCGGTTCGGCCCCCGCGTATCATTCAACCAGTAGGCCCGCCGACCGCTCCGCCCGGGAAGCCATGTCCGTCCTCGACGCCCTCTACCAAGCCATCCTCGCCGACCCGGCCGACGACACCCCCCGGCTGGTGTACGCCGACGCCCTGGAGGACGCCGGCCAGCCCGACCGGGCCGGGTTCGTCCGCGGGCAGGTGGAGCTGGCCCGGTCGGCCGAGTGGGACCCGGCGTGGGTCCGGGCGACGTTCCACGATCGGCCGCTCATCTCCGGCAGCGCCTGGACGCTGGCCCTGTCGGACCTGCCGGCCGGGGTGGCGTGGGCCCAGGAGGCGTTCCGGCGGGGGTTCCCGGCCGCGGTCCGGGCGACCAACGTGCCGGCGTTCACCGCCCACGCCGACGACCTGTTCGGGAAGTACCCGATCGACTCGGTCGAGCTGGTCGGCCTGCGGCAGGAGGACATCGCCGTCCTCGACCGGTGCCGGTGGCTCGGCCGGGTGGGCCGGCTGGTGCTGCCGAACGGGGCCGGGCGGGCGCTGGCCCGGCGGCTGCTCGGGCTGCCCGGGTTCGGGGCCGTCACCGACCTCCGGGTCGGGCACGTGCTGAGCACCGAGTCGACGGCCGAGGTGGTCCTCCGGTCGCCGGTCTTCCCCCGGCTGGCCGCCCTCGGCTACCGGGACGAGCGGACCGGCCGGGCGATGGCCGACGGGCTGGGCCGGCTGACCCGGCCGGCCCGGCTGCGGACGTTGGACCTGTCCGGGAACCGGCTGACGGTTGAGCCGCTGGCCCCGCTCCTGGCGTCGCCGGCACTGGCCGGGGTGGAGGTGTTGGACCTGGGAGACAACCGGCTCGGGCCGGACGGGGTGCGGGCGCTGGCGGCGGCCGAGCCGCCGGCCCTGCGGGCGTTGCATCTGATGGGCTGCCGGGTGGACGAGCGGGGCGTCGGGGCGTTGGCCGGGTCGGGGCTGATGGTCGGGCTGCGGGTGCTGAACCTGAACGGGAACCAGCTCGGCCCGGCGGCGGCGAAGGCCCTGGCCGCCGCACCGGCGGTCGCCGGGCTGCGGACCCTCGACCTGACCGACAACCAACTCGGGGACACCGGGGCGGTGAGCTTGGCCCGGTCGTCACACCTGGCCGAACTGCTGGCCCTGGACTTGGCCGAGAACGGGATCGGGGACGCCGGGGCGGTGGCCCTGGCCCAGTCGGCGACCTTGGGCGGGCTGGTGGCCCTTAACCTGCGGATGAACCCTGGGATCCGGCCGGCCGCCCGGAACCGGCTGTTCGACCGGTTCGGGAGCCGGGTGCTGCTGTGACCGACCACGACGCGCTCGTCCGGGCGGTCTGCGAGGCTCCGGACGACGACACCCCCCGGTTGGTGTACGCAGACTACCTCGACGACCACGGCGGGCACGACCGGGCTGCGTTCGTTCGGGCTCAGGTCGAACTCGCCCGGACCCCGGCCTGGGAGCCGTTCGCCGTCCTGTGCCGGCACCGCCGGCCCGACTGGCTGACCGGCGACCCGTTCCGGCACACCCTGCCGCCGCTACCGCCCGGGGCCAGCGTTCACTGGGTCTCACCGCCGTTCCGCCGGGGGTTCGGGTATCGCCTCGGCGTGCGGTCGGCGACCGACTGGGAGGAGTTCGGGCGACCGCTGTTCGGTAAGGCTCCGGTCGCCGAGCTGCACCTGTGGGCGGCCGTCCCGCCGGGCGAGTGGGCCCGGCACCTGCGGGCCGTCCACCTCGCGGCCAACCCGGTCGAGCCGCTGCGGGCCGTCTGCGCCGCCCCCGCCGTCGGCCTCACCGACATCCACTTCCATCGAGCCGACCACCCGGGGATGGAATTCCTTGTTCAAGACCTGCTCGCCTCGCCGTTGCGGGGGGCGATCCACGGCCTCCACTTCCGGACCGGCTACACCGACCTGGAAGAACTCCTCGCCGCCCTTCCCGGGGCCGCCCTCGACCGGCTGACACTGGCCAACATGGGCCTGACCTGGAGCCTGCTGTACGACTGGTGCGACCACGGCGGGCCGGAGCGGCTAACCAGGTTGGAACTGAGCAACAACTACGGGGTCAGCAGCGAGGGGGTTCGGGTGCTGGCCGCCGGCATCCGCGGCAGGCCCGGGCTGCTCGAACTTGGGTTGTCACGGTGCGGGGTGTCCGACCGGGGGGCGAGGGCCTTGGCCGGGTGTGACGGACTCGCCGGGTTGCGGTCGCTGAGCCTTCACGACAACCCGCTGTCAGCAACGGCGGCCCGGGCGCTAGCCCATTCGCCCCACCTCGCCGGGCTGCGGTCGCTGAACCTGGCCCGGTGTCGGCTCGGGGACGCGGCCGTCCGCCACCTGGCGAAGGCGACGTTCTGGCCGAACTTGGTCGAACTGGACCTGCGGGGGAACCCGGTCTCGGCCGTCGGGGCCGGGTGCCTGCTCAAGGCCCCGGTTCCGCCCGACCTGACCGCCCTCCTGCTCGACCCCGAGCGGCTCGGCCCGAAGGCGGCCGGCAACCTCCGCCGGCACTTCGGCGGGCGAGTGGTGTTGGTGTGAGCAATCTCACCACAAAGGCACGAAGATCACACAGAGGGCCACGAAGGATACAGAATTCAACTTCTTGTCTTCTCCGTGGCCCTTCGTACCCCCTCCGTGTCTTTGTGGTGAGGTTCTTCACTTCACAAGCTCCGGCAGGTACTTCACCGGCAGGGTGCCGTGGCTGAGCACCTCCTCGTGGTACTTGGCCAGGTCGAAGGCGCCGCCGCGGGCCCGCTGCACGTTCTGCCGCAGCCGGTAGAAGGCCGTCCGGCCGACGAAGTAGGTGGAGAGCTGCGTGCTGCTCTGCTTCGCCCGGGCGATCTTCCCGACCGCCTCCGCCTCCGTCTGGAAGCCCCGGCCCATCAGCAGCCCCTTCGCCTCGTCGTCGGTCATGCCGGAACAGTGCATCTTGTGGTCGAGGACGGCGTTGATGACCGCCCGGAGGTAGAACTTGAGCTGGTGCAGCCGCAGCGACAGGTCGCCGTCGCCGTACCCCTGGTCGAGCATCATCTGCTCGGTGTAGACCGCCCACCCCTCGGCGAACGTCCCCGAGTACAAGACCTTCCGGACCAGCGACGGGCAGCGGTTCCCGTACGCCAACTGGACGTAGTGGCCGGGGTACGCCTCGTGGATGGTCAGCACCTGGAGCATCGCCGAGTTGTATTCCCGCAGCAGCGTCTCGACCCGGTCGGCCGTCCAGTCGGCCGGCGGCGGGGCGACCGCGTACAGGCTGTCGGCCCTCGGATCGAGCGGCGGGGCCGGGTTCAGGTAGGCCAGCGAGAAGCCCCGCTGGAACTCCGGCATCTCCACCACCTTGCAGGTGTCCGGGTCGGGCAGGGTGAGGATGTTCTCGGCCTTGATGAACACCTTGATCCGGTCGACCGTCTTGCGGGCGTCGGCCACCAAGTCGCCCGGCTCGCCGTGGTCCTTGCCCAGCTCGTCCATGACCAGTTTCACCGTCTGCCGCCGGCCGGCCGGGTCGTCCGGCGGCACCGGCTTGCCGGGGAAGAGCTTCGACCACAGTTGCTTGGCGACGTAGTACATCTCGCGCTCGACCCGGTCGGCCTCGGCCTCGGCGACGGCCAGCACCTCGTCGGCCGATAGCCCGGCGTCGAGTTCCAGTTCCAGCTTCTTGCCGAACCTCTCCTTGCCCAGCCGCCAGTCGCCGCCGGACCGGGGCAGTAGCTCCTTCTCCAGCCAGGCCTGGTAGTCCTTCAGGGCCTTCACCGCTTCCCGGCAGGGCGTGGCCAGCGGCTCGCCGCCGGGCCGCTCGCCGGCCAGGGCGTAAATCTCCTTCTCGTAGAAGGCGATGGCCCCCTGATTCCGCCGGACGGCGATCTCGGTCAGCACCGGCGGCGGGTTGGATAGGCTCGCCCGGGCCGCTGCGATTACCTTCGGAATCTGGGCGATCCGCCCGGCCGCGTTCTGGACGTTCCGCTCGCGGGGCAGGGTGGACTGCGTGAACAGGAGGAACACGCTGTCCGAGATGTACTCGCCGTAGGTCCTGGGGTCGAACCGGAAGCGGTCGTCGTGGTCGGCCGACCACAGGGTATACTCCAGGGCGTGCTTCCAGATTTCGAGGTCGATCCGGCCGTCGCGGGAGAGGGTCTTCGGGTCGATCTTGTTCAGCAGGGTCAGCCACTCCCGTCCGGAGGCCACGTCCCGAGCCCGGGCCTCCGGGGACAGGTCGTCCATCCGGTCGTCGTGGTCGTGGTTCCCCTGCTGGGTGGCGTAGACTGGGTGGGCCTTGAACTGCTCGTCCAGGTAGTCCCGGAACAGCTTGGTGAGCTTCTCGTCACCCTCGGTCGTGGGCGGTCGGGCGGCGGGGGCGGCCATGAGGGCGGTTCCGAGCAGGAATAGCCAGGCGATCGGGAGGCGGGACATGGGGCACCCGGGTGGTTCGTGGTGGGGGACCCCTCCCCCCCCATTTTTGCTGAACGCAGAAAACCCTTGTTCGGCCAGGGGTTTCTCGCGTTTTGGGCCCGGCCGGCCTGCATCGCTAGGGCTCGTTTTCGGCCTGAATCCATTTCCTCGCATCGAGTTACGGCTCACACCGAGCGATCCCGTATACCGTCGTACTCGACCGGCCTGGCCTCCGGCCCCGGCCTACCGCCGGCCGGGACGTATCTAACCATATGTTCAGTACAATCCGGTTTGCCCCGTGTCAAGCGACTTGGGCGGGATTTTTTAACCGGGGTTCAGGACGACTGCGGCCCGGCGGCCGGCGTCGTAATGGACCACGGGAATGCCCGGCGGCACGTCCGGCGGCTCGGGTCCGACGAACACGATGACCGTCTCGCGACCGCTCGGCGGCAGGTCGTCGGGGGTGAGGACGGCGACGGCCCCGAGCCGGTGGTCGGGTTCGCCCCGTTCGCCGAGCCGCCAGAAGACGAGGTCGGCCCGGCCGTCCGGGTCGGACCGGATGAGGACGTGACCGAGGCCGAGCTGGACCGGTAGGGCCTTGTCCCAAAGCCGGCGGAGCTGGTGGTAAAACTCGCGGACGAAGGCGGCCCGGTCGGGCGGCCCGGACCCGTCCACCCCGGCGAACCGCGGGTGGACGAGGTTCAGTGCCTCGACCAGGTACAGCAGGAAGGGGTCGTCGGTCATGCTGGCACCCGGGGCTGTCGCCCCGGGCTATGTTGTGTCGGGCTTTCAGCCCTCCGGACCCCGGGTTCCAGGGCCGAAGGCCCGTGACATCATAGCCCGGGGCGACAGCCCCGGGGTCGCTAACCCACCAGCGCCTCTTTCCACTTCTTCACCCGGGACGGGTCGATCACCCCGGTCCGCTTGCCGCCGGCGGTGGCCGACCCGCGGACGGCGTAGTAGTCTGGCGCGACGCCCTTCAACGGCTTCAGGTGTTCGGGCCTCAGCGACCCGCCGACGGCCGCGATGATCCCCACCCGCTTCAAGCTCCCCACGATCTCGCACACGTCGGCCGGCTTGAGGAAGTCGAGGAGCGTCTTCCCGTCCTTCCCCCAGGTGTCGAGCAACACCGCCCGGAACCGATACCGCTTGGCGAACTTGACGAGTTCGGCCGGCGGGACCGACTTGGCCCGCTCCCAATCGGCGTAGGCCACCGCGACCATCTCCATCCCGGCCGGCAGGCTGCGGCGGGTGTCGAGCAGGTCCTCGCCCCAGCCGGGGGCGTGGGGGTAGTTGGCCAGGCCCCACTTGACGTAATTCAGCTGCAATTCCAGGTGCCAGTGGGCCTCGGTCAGGGCGTTCGGCGACCACTCGCCGAGGGCCGCGCTGACCGGCACCCGGCCGGCGACGCGGTCCACCACCGCCCCGACGACCTCGGGCTCGGCCACCCCGAGCGGCCCCCGGGCCGGCTCCTTCACGTCGATCAGGTCGGCCCCGCCGGAGAGCGCCGCGTCGGCCTCGTCGGCCGACCGGACGCTCACCAACAACTTCGTCGCGCGCGGCTCGGTCATGGCGGAGAGGGTCCTTCCCCCGTTGGACTCACCCGCCGTCCCCCCGGCGGTCCCCCATTCTCCCCGAAACCGCCGGCCGTGTCACCCCCGACTGGTTGGGGCGGGGTACAGGCAGGAATGCCTGTGCCACCAAACCCGGACACGACCTGCCCTGGGGGGGCGGCGGGCGTGGGGTTCCGACCCCGTTACCCGGGCGAACTCACAACGGTCGAGCCGATCGGGCGGCCCGGGCCCTCACCTCCCCCCATGTGGGGGAGGTCGGAACGGCGAAGCCGTTCCGGGTGGGGGGTGTT
>JAIEQN010000980.1 GCA_019747685.1 Gemmataceae bacterium | reverse complement strand
CCCCCCCACCCCCGCCGCCGAAGCCCAGGCGGCCGTTCCAGGACGACGACGAGGACGACGGCCAGGCCCCCAAGCCGATCCAGGTGATCCACGAGGACGACGCCCCCCGGTGCCCGCACTGCGCCAAGGACCTCGACCCGCCGGACGCCGAGATCTGCCTGAACTGCGGGTACAACAACCGGACCCGGGTGCAGGCCGAGAGCCGGCGGGTGTACGCCCCGACGGCCGGCGACTGGCTGGCCCACCTCGGCCCGGGCGTCCTGGCCCTCCTGATCGCCGGCGGGCTGATCGGCGGGACCATCTTCGCCGGGGTGAACATGCGGGAGTGGATGGAGGGGAGCTTCCTGGAGATGGACGAGAAGGACCTGGCCGGGCGGAAGAAGATGCTCCTGCCGCCCGGGGCGTTCATCGCCGGCATCGCCGTGTTCGCCGCCCTGATCGCCATCCCGTGCCTCCGGATCGCCTTCCGCCGGCTGGTCCTCAGCCCGAAGCCGCCGGAGCAGGTCAAGAAGTGAGTTTCGACTTCGAAGTCTCGAGGGGCTCCGTTTCTCGGCGAGCGGGGCGACCCCCTGATGGGGTGAAGAATCCGGGGGCTCACGCCCCCGCTCGCCCGGCCCGCAGCGAAGCACCCGCCCGGCCGAGCGCCCCGTCCTGATCCGCCCGCGCGGGGCCGGGATCGGCACCTCACCTCCCGGATGGGTCTGCTTCGGACACTTCGTCCGCGCCGGCCGCCGGCGCATGACTCGACGCACGAACGGGCCGGGCCTCCGCAGGGCGAGAAGACCCGGCGGTCAGGCCCGCCCCGCGCCGGCCGCCGTCACCCGGAGGGGACCGTGAAGATCACCGCCGCCGCGATGGAAGAGGCCGACGGCCGCGTCACCCGCCGGACCACCCGGCCGCCCTGATGGAACTCCAGGTGGCCGGCCGGTCCCCGCTCGACAAGCTGGTCGAGTTCTACGACTTCAAGGACATCAACCGGGCGGTCGACGACAGCGACAAGGGGACGGCGATCAAGCCGGTCCTGCGGACGCGGTCGGCGGCCGCGCCGCCACCACCGGCCGAGGATTCCCGCCGATGACCCCGACGGCCACCCGCGGCACGGCCGAACTCGCGCCGGCCGGTCGGCGGCCGGTGGCTTCCGCCCCGCCGCCCGGTTAGAATCCACCCGGTTCGCCCGGCGCGGGTCGCGCCGGTGGCCGCCGTCGGCCGACCGGAGTGGGTCGCCATGCTCGCCAAGCTCAGCGCGTTCGCCCTGGCCGGGATCGACGCCGTCCCGGTCGAGGTCGAGGTCGATGTCGCGGCCGGGCTCCCGAAGACGGTGCTGGTCGGGCTGCCGGAACTCGCCGTCCGGGAGAGCGTCCACCGGATCGAGCGGGCGCTCGTCAACCTCGGGTACCACCGCCCGACCGGGCGGGTGGTCATCAACCTGGCCCCGGCCGACCTCCGCAAGGACGCCGGGGCGTTCGACCTGCCGATCGCCCTCGGCCTGCTGGTCGCCACCGGGCAGGTCCGGCCGGACCAACTGGCCGACTGGGCGGCGGCCGGGGAGCTGGCCCTGGACGGGGCCGTCCGGCCGGTCAAGGGGGCCCTGTCGATCGCCCTGGCCGCCCGGGACCGGGGGCTGAAGCGGCTGCTCGTCCCCCGGGAGAACGCCCGGGAGGCGGCGGTCGTCGGGGAGGTCGAGGTGTTCGCCGCGGACACCCTGGCCGACGCCGTCGGGCTGGTCACCGGCCGGGTCGCGGTCGACCCGGTCGCCTACCGGCCGGAGGACGAGGCCGCCCGGCTCAACCGGTACGACGTGGACTTCGCCGAGGTCCGGGGGCAGGAGTTCGCCAAGCGGGCGATGGTCCTGGCCGCGGCCGGCGGGCACAACCTGTTGATGATCGGCTCCCCCGGCGGCGGCAAGTCGATGCTGTCGAAGCGGCTGCCGACCATCCTCCCGCCGCTCACCCCGGCCGAGAGCCTGGAGACCACCCGGGTCTACTCGGCCGTCGGCCGCCTCCCGCCGGGCGAGGCCCTCCTGTCGGTCCGCCCGTTCCGCAGCCCCCACCACACGATCTCGGACGCCGGCATGGTCGGCGGCGGGACCGTCCCCCAGCCGGGGGAGATCAGCCTGGCCCACCGCGGGGTGCTGTTCCTGGACGAGCTGCCGGAGTTCAGCCGGCGGAGCCTGGAGGTGCTGCGGCAGCCCCTCGAAGAGGGGTCCGTCACCATCTCCCGGGCGAGCGGGTCGACCACCTTCCCGGCCGACTTCATCCTGGTCGCGGCGATGAACCCGTGCCCGTGTGGCTTTCTCGGGGACGCGAAACGGGCGTGTAAGTGTTCGCCGGTGGCGGTCGAGAGGTACATGGGGCGGCTGAGTGGGCCGCTCTTGGACCGGATCGACCTGCACGTCGAGGTCCCGGCGGTGCCGTTCGAGGAGCTGACGGCCGCGGCCGACGGGACCTCCAGCGCGGCCATGCGGGACCGGGTGCTGGCCGCCCGGGGCCGGCAGCGGGACCGGTTCGGCGGGGACGGGCGGCTGCTCAACGGGCGGATGACCGGCCGGCTGGTCCGCCGGCACTGCGCCCTGGACGCGGCGGCCGAGGGGGCGCTGAGGGCGGCGATGGAGGGGCTGGGGCTGTCCGCCCGGGCCCACGACCGCATCCTCCGGGTGGCACGGACGGCCGCCGACCTGGCCGGGGCCGACCGGGTCGAAGCGGGCCACGTCGCCGAGGCGGTCGGGTACCGGACCCTCGACCGCAAGCTCTGGATGCGCTGACCCGCCCCCGTGGGGGGAGTGAAGAACCGACCCGGTCAGCCGGCGCCCCCGTAAAGCATCACCACCGACCGCGGCCCGGCCCGGTAGCTCTCGCCGGCCACCGCCGGGGCGGCCCGCCAGTCGCCGATGTCGTCCGGCGACTGGCGGGACGTGTCGATCCACCGCCGCCACCGCCCGCCGCCCGCCGGGACCGGCGGCAGCTCGAAGTCGAGCGGCTCCCAGTAGGCGTTCAGGATGAGGTGGTAGGCCAGCGGCTGGTGCCGCAGCTCCGCCCCGAGGGCCAGGGTGTGCGACCCGTCGCCCCAGTCCGGCTGGCCGAGCCGTACCCCGTGCCACTCCTTGTGCGCCCGGTCCAGCATCTCGGTCAGGCTGACCCGCTGCTGCTCGTGGGTGATGTCCCGCAGCAGCCGCCGGGCGAGCAGGAGCTTCACGAACCGGTGAACGTCCGCGTGCTTCTCGACCAGCGACCAGTCGAACCAGTTCGCCGGGTCGTCGTGGCAGTAGGCGTTGTTGTTCCCGCCCTGGGTCCGCCGCACCTCGTCGCCCATGACGATCATCGGGATGCCGAGCGACATCACGGTGACGGTCAGGAGGTTCTTCACCTGCCGGTCCCGCAGGGCCTCGACCGCCGGGTCGTCGGTCGGCCCCTCGGCCCCGCAGTTCCAGCTCCGGTTGTCGTCGGCCCCGTCCCGGTTGGCCTCCCCGTTGGCCTCGTTGTGCTTCCGGTCGTAGGAGACGAGGTCGTTCAGGCTGAACCCGTCGTGGCAGGTGACGAAGTTGATGCTCTGCTCGGCCTCCCGCCGCTTGTGGCCGTACACCTCCGGGCTGCCGACCAGCCGGTCGGCGAACCGCCGGGCCGACCCGGGGGCGGCCCGGAAGAAGTCCCGGGCGCCGTCCCGGAACCGCCCGTTCCACTCCTTCCAGGCGTCCCCGACGAAGGTCCCGACCTGGTACAGCCCGGCCGCGTCCCACGCCTCGGCGATCAGCTTGGTCCCGGCCAGGGCCGGGTCGGTCTCGATGTCCCACAGCACCGGCGGGTTCGCCAGGACGCGGCCGGCCGAGTCCCGGGACGGGATCGACGCCAGGTCGAACCGGAACCCGTCGACGTGCATTTCCGTCACCCAGTACCGCAGGCTGTCGACGATCAGCCGGCGGACGACCGGGTGGTTGGCGTTGAGGGTGTTGCCGCAGCCGGAGTAGTCGGCGTACCGGGCCCCGCCCTGTTCGAGCAGGTAGTAGGTCGGGTTGTCGATCCCGCGGTAGCACAGGGTCGGGCCGTCGTGGCCCCCCTCGGCGGTGTGGTTGAACACCACGCCCAGGATGACCTCGATGCCGGCCCGGTGGAGGGCCTTGACCATGTCCCGGAACTCGTCGGCCGGGCCGTGCGGGTCCCGGCGGGAGCTGTAGAGCGGGTGCGGCGAGAAGTAGTTGACCGGCTGGTAGCCCCAGTAGTTGACCCGCCCGGGCGGGCAGGCCAGCGGGTCGAAGGCGTGGACCGGCAGCAGCTCGACGGCGGTGACGCCGAGGTCCTGGAGGTACGCCACCTTCTCGGCCAGCCCGGCGTAGGTGCCGCGGAGTTGCTCCTTGACACCGGAGTTCGGGTGGCGGGTGAACCCGCGGACGTGCATCTCGTAGATGCACGTCCGGGCCGAGGCCGTCCGCAGCGGGCGGTCGCCCTCCCAGTCGTAGCCGGCCGGGTCCACGACCACGCCCTTCATGGCGGTCGGGGCGTTGTCGCCGGGCCGGCGGGCGGCGTCGGGGGCGTAGCCGGGCGGGATCACCACCCCGCGGGCGTAGGGGTCGAGCAGCACCTTGTCGGGGTCGAACCGCAGACCCCGGTCGGGGTCGGCCGGCCCCCGCACCCGGTAGCCGTAGAGCTGGCCCGGCCTCACGCCGGGGACGAACGTGTGCCAGTAGTGGTAGGTGTGGTTCCCGACCGGATCGAGGACCACCACCCGCGACGGCTTCGGGGCATCCTCCCGGTCGAAGAACAGCAGCTCCACCCCGGTCGCGGTGCGGGAGAAGAGGCTGAAGTTGACGCCGCCGTCCGCGACGGCGGCACCGAGCGGGGACGGCCGGCCGGCGGTCGGGGTGGTCATGGCATCTCCCGTCGGGTGGGCCGGTGCGGCCGCCGTTCCGGGCCGCCGGGGCCGGGTTAGAAGACGAAGTTTTCCCAGCTCTTGATCCGCAGGACGATCTTCCGCAGGATCGACAGGGCGTGGACCCGGTCGGTGTAGACGGCGATGCTCCCCTGGGCCCCGGCCGGGAGGTTCAGCCCGGCCACGTCCTCGTCGTAGTCGAACACCACCGGGACGTACCCCGGGGCGTGTTCCGGGGTGGTGGTGGCGATCTGCCCGCCGGCGTCCAGCTCGCCCTCCCGGATGGCCGACAGCACCCGCCGGACCGTCACCGGGAACGACCGCCCGGGGTACTCCTTGAACACCGCCTCCCCGTGCATCCCCGGCTTGATGTCCGAGATGACCTTCTGGGGGAAGCTGGCCACCAGGGTCGGCCGCTCCTCGACCACGAACATCATCAGCGGCTTGAGCGGCATCGGGACGGCCATCATCCCCGGCCGCAGCAGCTTCTGCGGGACGTACCCGTCGGTCGGGGCCCGGACGGCCGTCTGGTCGAGGTCCCACCTGGCCCTCTCCAGCAGGGCCATCGTCTCCCGCACCTCCGGGTTCTGGCCGTCGACCTGGACGTTGAACTCGGCCCGCACCTTCCGCTCCTCGGCCTCCGCCTGGGCCAGGGCCTGGCGGGTGGCCTCCAGGCTGGCGCTGCCGCTCCGCAGCTTCTCCTCGGCCAGCCGCTCGTCCGTCCGGGCCTGGCTCAGCTCCTGCTCCAGCGACTGGAACCGGGACAGGGTCCGGTCGTACTCCATCTGGCTGCCGCCGCCCTTGGCCACCAGCTCCTTGGCCCGGTCGTACTGGGCCTTGGCCAGTTGCAACTGGGCGTCGATCTGTTGAACCTGGCTCTTGGCCCGCTCGTGGGTCTCGCGGAGCTGCCGGTCGAAGGTCGACTCCGACACCAGCAGGTTGGCCCGGGCCTGCTTGGTGGCGGCCTCGGCGGCGGCCAACTGCTCGGCCAGTTGGGCGAACTTGCTGTTCTTGGCGGCCAGCGACGCCCGCAGCCGGTCGACCTCGATCTGGTACGGCCGGGGGTCGATCTTGAACAGCACGTCCCCCTTCTTGACCGGCTGGTTCGCCTCCACCGGCACCTCGACCACGATGCCCCGGACCTGGGGGGTGATCTGGACCACCGGGGCGTACATCCGGCCGTCGTGGCTGACCGGGTGGAAGACCGAGAGCATGACGTACAGCAGGAGGAGGATGACGGCCCCGACGAGGATCGCGGTACACACCGTGTAGGTGTTGACCGGGATCAGCTTAAACTTCTTGAACAGCAGCCAGCACAGGACGCCATATGTCCCGACGATGAGTTCGAGCATGGGATGTTCTCCGCGTGAGTGCGCCGGCTATTTCTGGGCGGCTTCGAGCTTCCGGAGCCGCTCCTCGAGTACGGCAATCCGGTCGGTTGCCTCGCCGTTCATCCCCGGCAGGGGGGGCGTTCCCCCCGCCCCCTCGCGCCGCTTCTTGTGGGCGACCGCCCAGATGAAGACGAGCGGCCAGATGGCGTGGAGGGTGAACAGGCTCAGCCAGCAGGCGAAGAAGATGGCTTCCGAGTGGGGGTGGTCCCGCTCCTCGGCGAACTTGTGCGGCAGCTCGTGGATGTAGATGAAGGTGTAGAACACCAGTGTCACGCTCACGACGATCAGGAACAGGGCGAGGTAGTCGAGGAACACGGGGAAGCCTCCGCGTCGGTGTCGTCAGTTGGACAGGCCTTAGCTTGGTGGGACCGGCCACCCCGCCCGTGCACGCGGCGCCCAGGCCCGGCGGCCGGTGCCAACCAAACAAACCCCAAAAA
>JAIEQN010000735.1 GCA_019747685.1 Gemmataceae bacterium | reverse complement strand
TGGTGTGGGCCGCCGTCGCGGCGGCCGCCGTCGCCGGGCCGGGGGCGGCCCAGGACATCGTCCAGAAGCCGATCGACACCAAGATGCTGGTGGTCAAGCCGACCCGGGCGGCGGCCGACCTGACCAGCCGGGCGATGAACCTGGCCGGGGACACGGCCGCCGGGCAGATCGAGTCCGACGGGTACATCAAGACGCTGAACAACCTGTTCAAGCGGCGGGTCTCGTCGGTCATGCCGACCCAGCCGGGGCCGAGCCGGCTGCCGCTGCCGAGCCTGTATCCGTCGACCCGGTACGCCAACTACAACACCCCGGTGATGCCGACCTCCCAGCCGGTCCGCCGGTAGGCGGTCGCACACCGGCAGGAATGCCTGCGCCACCAGAAGAGGAGCTACAGGCCGGGAGGCCTGTGCCGCCGGATGATTTGGTGGCACAGGCCTCCCGGCCTGTAGCTCCTCTTCTACGGCCGCAGCTCGGCCGCCGCCTTCTCGGCCGCGGCCCACACCTTCGCCTCCCAGCCCGGGTCGTCCGGGTGGAACGGGAACGTCACCCCCCGGGAGCTGTTGACCACCGCCCCGAGGCCGTCCGATCGGTAAGCCGCCTTCACGTCGGCGGCCGTCCCGCCCTGGGCCCCGTACCCGGGGACCAGCAGCCACACGTCCGGCATCGCCGCCCGCAGCTCGCGGAGTTCGGCCGGGTGGGTCGCCCCGACCACCGCCCCCACGTCCCCGAGACCGCATTCCCCGAGCGTCGATGCGTTCCACGCCGCCACCGCCTCGGCGACGTGCCGGTAGACCGGCTTCCCGTCACAGACGAGGTCCTGGAACAGGCCGGCCCCGGGGTTGCTCGTGCGGACGAGGACGAACACGCCCCGGCCGGCGGCCTTCGCGGCGGTCAGGAACGGCTCGACCGCGTCCCGGCCGAGGTACGGGTTGATGGTCAGGGCGTCGGCGTCCCAGACCGGGCCGAACGCCGCGTCGGCGTAGGCGGTCGCGGTGCTGGCGATGTCACCCCGCTTGGCGTCGAGAATGGTGACAAAGCCCATTTCCCGAGCTTGCTGGATCAGCGGCTGAAGGACGGGGTGGCCGGACGGACCGAGTTGCTCGAAGAACGCCGCCTGCGGCTTGACGACCCCGGAGTAGGGTCGGACGAGTTCGAGGACCTTGCGGCAGAATACGTCGTAGGCCGCCCCGCTGGACAGGTAGTTGGGGTCCGATCCGTACCGGTCCCGGATCGCCTTCGGCAGCAACTCCCACCGGGGGTCGAGGCCGACGCACAGCGGCCCCTTGCGGCGGACGGCCTCGGCCAGCCGGTCGGCGAAGGCGGACATGACGGGGTTCCTGGGCGAGCGGCCGGCGTGGGCCGGCCGCTCGCCGGCCGAGGTTACTTCCCCTCGGTGTACTCCTTCAGCTCCAGGGTGCTCTCGGTCCCCTGGACGACGAACCCCATCTTGACCGGCCCCTTGCCCGGGGCGAACCACTGGCGGACGGTCGTCTTGGTCCCGGCGATGTCCATGTCCGCCCCCTCGACGGCCACGCAGTCCTTGAACTCCCCCGCCTGGACCTTCACCGTGGCCTTGTCGTCGGTGATCTTAAACTCCCCCTTGACCGCCTGGGTGCCGACCTTGCTGTCGACCTTCCAGGTCGCGTCCTTCTTGGCCGGCAGGGCCAGCACCTTGACCGGCGGGTCGATCTTCTCGTCCTTCACCCGCGCCCGGTACACCCCGTCCGGGTCGGTGTAGTACAGCTCGGTCGCCTTGACCTGGTTGTTCACCAGGGTCTCGACCTTGGTGCAGTCCTTGTTGTTGAACTTCTCGGTCCCGACGACCTGGACCGTGACCTCGTGGTCCGGCCCCTTGTACACCCACTTCGACTTCGGCTTGAGCGGGTACAGGTCGGTCCCGGGGGCCTGGGCCAGGGCCGCCCCGGCGACCAGGACCAGCCCGGCCCCGGCGACCAACCGCAACGACCGCAGCATCGACGGCACTCCTGGACGAGAAACGGAGGGAGATCGACCGGGACCGGCCCCGGGTGGATGGGCGTAGTATAGAAACCCGGCCCGGCCGGTCACTTCCCCGGGGTGTACGACTTCAGCTCCCGGACCGACGCGACCCCGCCGGCCTCGAGCACCTCCTTGACCAGCCCGGTCCCCGGGGCGTAGTACTGGCGGACGGCCGTTTTGGTCCCGGCGATGTCCACGTCCGGCCCCTCGACGAACACGCAGGTGAAGTCCCCGGCCGGGACCGTCACCTTCTCGTCCACCGCCCGGACCTTGAACTCGCCCTTCACCCGGACCGTCCCGACCTTGCTGTCGACCACCCAGGCGGTGCCCTTGTCGGCCGGCAGCGGCAGGAGCTTGAGCGGCGGGTCGACCGCCACCGCGTTCACCCGGGCCCGGAACACCCCGTCGGCGGCGACGAAGTGCAGGTACTTCGTCGCCGGCCCGGACCCGACCTTCTCCTCGAACCGGGCGCACTCCTTGCCGCCGAACGTCTCCGTCCCGGTGACCGTCACCGTCACCTCCTCGGTCCCGAGCTTGTACACCCAGACCGACCCGAGCTTGGTCGGGAACAGGTCGGTGGTCTTGGGGGCGGCCAGGGCGGCCCCGGCCGCCAGCAGCCCCGCCACCCCCGCCACCCGGCACGTCCGCAGCATCGGCGTCCCCCCGAACGGCGGCCCGGATCGATTCCGGGCCGGCCGTTATAACCTAGCGACCCCGGGTCATCCCGGCCGGCCGGTCGTCCACCCGCCGACGAGGCGGTGCGTCTCCTCCAGCCGGGCGAAGAAGAGGAAGTGGTCGGCCTCCGGGTCGCGGTGGTACGTCACGGCCACCCCGTCGGCCGTCATCCGCTCGACGGCCGCGTCCACGGTGGCCGGCCGGACGTGGCGGTCCCGGCCGCCGTGGATGACCAGCACGGGCCGACCCGTCCAGCCCCGGACGAACTCCGGCGACCCGAGTACGTCCGGCTCCATAGTCGGTGAGATGAAGATCAGTCCGGCGAACGCCCCGGGCAGCGCCGCCCCGGCCCGCCCGACCCCGCACCCGCCCTGGGAAATGCCGGCCAGGTACACCCGGGCCGGGTCGAAGAAGTCCGACTCCCGGCAGCGGTCGAGCGCCCACCCGACGGCCCGCACCCCGTCCGGGTGCTCCCAGTTCCCGTACCCGAACGTCGGGCAGACGACGGCGAACCCGTACTCGTCGGCGAACCGCCGCCAGGCGTGGAGCTGGATTTGGAAGTTGCCGCCGTGACCGTGGAGGAAAATCAGGGTGCCGAGCCGTCCCTCCCGGACGCGGTAGTTCGGGACGTAGGCGTTTAGGTGCCACCACAGGTGCCGGCCGAAGACGAACGACCACAGCCCGTACCGGCCGACCGGATACAGTTCCCGGTACACCGGGTCGGCCTCGACTTCGGCGAGGAGCTGCCGGATGACGTGGCGGACCGTCCGGGCCGCGGCCCGGGACATCCTCGGGTCGAACCGGGTGACGAGGAACAGACCGAAGCGGACCGAGTCGGCTTCCGGCTCGGACACCGGCGGGGCCTTCCACCGGGGCGGGCGGGCCGGCGGGATCACCCGGTGCTGGATGGAATAGAGTCCGGGCCCGGGGTGTTGGTGACAGAGCGGCTTGGTCGCGTACAGGTAGACGCCGGAGGCGATCGCCACCACGCCCCCGACGGCGAGTACCGGCGCGACCCACGACAGGGCGGCCGACCCTTCGAGAAACGGCAGGGCCGGAAACAGGACGGCCAGCGACAGGAGCGGCAGGCAGCCGACGGCCGCCGCACGGCCCCGCCACGTCCGGGCGGTCAGAAGGAAGGGCGGGGCCGCCACCGGGGCCGCGACGAAGACGACGAGCGGGCCGAGCACGGCACCCCGGAGGGCGGTCGCCCACCCCGCCCGGGCCGGCTCAGTCGTTCCAGTTGCCGCTCGGCCAGACATGATCCTTCACCGGTTCGAGAACCGCCCGCACTTGCGCGAGCAGGTCCGGGTCGGGCGGGGTCTGCACCGCCCGCAGGTTGGCGGCCAGTTCGTCCGGCTTGGCCGTCCCGGTGATGGTGCTCGGGATGCGGGCCTCGGCCAGGCAAAATTGGAGGGCCAACAGTTCGGGGTCGACGCCCCGGGACCGGCACAGCTCGACCGCCGCGGCGCACGCCGCCTTCACCGCCGGCGGGGCCGGGTGCCACGGCGGCGGCCCGTGCCGCGACAGCAGCCCCATCGCCAGCGGCGAGGCGTTCAACACCCCCACGCCCCGGGCCTCGGCCGCCGGCAACAATTCCGTGACGAGTCGGGTGTTTTGCAGGGTGTAGTGGCAGTACGAGATGACCACGTCGAGGTTGCACCGCTCGACGGCCCGCCGCAACAGCCCGAGCGGGTAACACGACATGCCGACGAACCGCGCCTTCCCCTCCTTCTTCAGTTGGTGCAGCACGTCGGCCGTGTCGGTGAAGACCCGCTCGTAGTCGTCGGCGAACTCGATGTCGTGGGCCAACAGGATGTCGACGTGGTCGGTCCGCAGCCGCTTCAACGACCCTTCGAGGCAGGCCCGCATCCCGGCCGGGGTGAAGTCGAACCGGTCGCGGTCGAGCCGCCCGGCCTTGGTGCAGACGAGGACCCGCTCCCGCCAGCCGCCGGCCAGCACCTCGCCGAGAATCTCCTCGGACTTGCCCTGGCCGTAGTAGGCCGAGGTGTCGATCAGGTTGACCCCGGCGTCGATGGCGGCGTGGACGCAGGCGGCCGCCTCGGCCACCGAGACGCGGCCGTACTGCTGGCCGATCGCCGCCCCGCCCTGCGACAGGACGGACACCGACAGGCCGGTCTTCCCGAGCGGGCGGTACTGCATGGAAGAAGCCCGGAGTTAGCCACGGATGGACACGGATGAAACACGGATCGGAACAGAACCAATCGGAGTTAGAAAGCGAACCGTTTGATGCCGACCTTGTGGCGGCCGAAGTTGATGAGCAGCCCGACCTTCATCCCGGTCGCCTTCAGCTCGTTGAGCAACGGCGGCTCGTCCGCCGGGCAGTAGTCCTGGGCGACCTTCAACTCGACCAAGACCCGGCCGGCGACGAGGATGTCCGCCCGGTAGAACCCGACCTCGACGCCCTTGTAGAAGACCCGGATTTCGGCCTCCGCCTCGGCGGTCAGCCCCCGGGTCTCCAGCTCGACCTTCATCGCCCGCTTGTAGACCGACTCCAGGAAGCCGTACCCGAGGTGGTTATACACCTCGAACGCGGCCCCGATCACCTGCTCGGTGACATCCTGGTCGTGAAGTTGCATCGGTCTTCTGGCCTCATCTGCCCTCTTCTGATCCGTGTTTCATCCGTGTCCATCAGTGGCTAACTGCCTTCCAACCTCACCACCGACCGGTCCCGGATGGACGCCTCGGCCGCCTCGATCATCTTCTGCGCCGTGATCGCGTCCGCCAGGGTGGAGAGCGGCTCGGCCCCGTGCCGGAGGCAGTCGAGCAGGAAGTACCGGACCTCGTTGGTGATCGACCCCTGGTAGGCGGTGTACGTCTGGCTGTGGACCAGCCCGGGCTTGATCTCGACGTGGTCCCGGTAGCTGTACCGGGTGCTCCCGGCCGTCCCGATCACCTTGACCATCACCGTCCACGGGTCGGCGGCGTGGTCGTCGGCCGCGAAGCTGGCGCAGAAGTGGGCCAGGGCGCCGTTGGCCAGCCGCATCTGCACCATGGCGATGTCCTCCTCCGGGTACTCCTGGTAGTGCAGCGTCGCCTTCATGGCGCACAACTCGACCGGCTTGCCGACCAGGTAGAGGAGGATGTACGAGTGGTGGGTCAGGATTTGCCGGACGACCCCGGGGTAGCGCTTGGCCACTTCCTCGGGGTGGTGGATGTTGTACATGACGTAGGCCGAGACGATCGTGCCGAGGTCGCCGTTCTCGACCAGCTCCCGGGTCCGCATCATGCCGGACTCGTAGATGTAGTTGTGGCCGGGCAGGCATACGAGGCCCTTCGCGGCGGCCAGCGCCCGCATCTGTTCGATTTCGGCCACCGACACCCCGACCGGCTTTTCCACCAAGACGTGCTTGCCGGCGGCCAGCGCCAGCTTGGCGTATTCGAGGTGGGTTTCGAGGTTGGTGAGGACGAACACGGCGTCCACGGCCGGGTCGGCGACCAATTCCTCCGGGGTGGCGTAGTTCCGGCAGCCGAACTCGGCGGCCCGCTGCCTGGCCCGGTCCTGGCCGCGGTTCCACAGCCCGACGAGCTTCGCCCCCGGGCACTTCCCGACCGCGGCGGCGTGCAGGACGGCGATGTCGCCGGCCCCGATGAACCCGACGCCGAGGGTGTCCTTCTGTACCGGCATGGCCGCCTCCCGGGGGTGGTCGAACCCCCAGTTGTAGCCGCCGGGCGGGGACGGATCAAGCGGCGGGTCCCGTCGCCCCGGCTCGGGGGTCCCGGCACCGGGCGGCCACCGTAACCGGCGTTGCCGGCCGTTCCGAGGGGCTGGTAAGCTGACGGGGTCGTCGCTCCCCGAGGCTCCACACGTTGCCGCTCGCCACCTGCCCCACCTGCGCGACCGCCCTCCGCGTCCCGGACGGGTCGGCTGCGGCCGTCCGCTGCCCGAAGTGCAAGACCGTCTTCCCGCCGGCCCCGGACCCCGCCTCGCCCCCGGCCCCGCCGCCCTCCCGCCCGGCGTTCGGGTCGGCCG
>JAIEQN010000603.1 GCA_019747685.1 Gemmataceae bacterium | reverse complement strand
GAGGCCCAGTGGCTGAAGTTCATCCAGGACGCCGGGTTCGACGGCTGGGAGGAGGCGAGCTGGGAACTCGACCTCCGGCGGTGCGACACCGACGGCGGGGCCGCCGACTACGCCCGCGAGCGGGTCGACTTGGCCAAGAAGCACGGGCTGGAAATCTTCACCGTCGCCACCCACCTGCAAGGGCAGGTGCTCGGCGACGAGCCGTCGGCCAAGACGCTCAACTTCTGCTCCGGCAAGGGGGAGGCGAAGGCGGCGTACAAGAAGTGGCGGCAGGGGGGGAACAACCCGCCCCGGACCGACCCGTACTTCGTCCCCGAGGAGGTCGGCAAGCTGATCCACGCCGAGGCCAAGAAGGACCTGGAGGCGTGCGCCCGGTACGCCGGGCACCTGTCGAAGCTCCAGGACCGCAAGGTCGCGCTGCCGGGGTTCGTCGGGTCGCCGGCCGGGTGCTGGAGCCACTGGTTCCTGTTCCCGCCGCTGCCGGACGCGATCGAGGGGTACAAGCTGCCCGACCCCCGGCAGGTGTCGCTGGAACTGTTGGTCGAGCGGTTCGGGCCGGTGTGGGACCTGTGCAAGAGGTACGGCGTCACCTTCGACCTCGAGTGCCACCCGTCCGAGCGGGCGATGGGCGACATCGAATCCGCGTCGGATTACATCACCCACATGACCAAGGCCGGGTACGAGGGGGTGGTCGGGTTCAACCTCGACGGCAGCCACATGGAGTGGCAGAACGTGTCGGTGATCGACTTCATCCGGGAGTTCCCGGAGTTCATCCACTGCGCCCACGTCAAGGGGGTGTGGGTGGCCCGGGAGCACTGCCGGGCGGGTCGCCTGGGCGGGCACCGGCCGATGGGCCACCGGGACAACGGGTGGAACTTCGTCACCGCCGGGACGGCCCGGGACGCGAACAGCCTGGAGGACATCTTCATCGAGCTGAACCGGGTGGGGTTCGACGGGGCGGTGTCGATCGAGTGGGAGGACAACGACGCCGACCAGTTCGGCGGGGCGCGGGCGGCCCTGGCGAACTGCCGCCGGGCCGACCTGCCGCCGTCCGGGATGAAGCACGACGAGATGCTCAAGGGGTAGGCGGGGGGCGGGCAACCGGGGGCGCACGCCCCCGGTCCTGTCGGGTACACTGGTGGCAGGAGGTGCCGCGATGGACGAGATCAAGATGGACGCCGAGCTGGCGGCCAAGCTGAACGGCAAGAAGGTCCGGCTGGTGGACGAGCGGGGGGAGGTCGTCGGGTACTACCTCCCGGCGGCCGACTACGCGGCTGGAGTCGCCCCGAGCCTCCCGCCGCAGCCGCTGCCGACCGAGGAGGAGATCGACGAGATATTCGCCCGGCCGCACGACCCGGCCGGGTGCCGGACGTGGGAGGAAATTCGGGCCGACTGGCTGAGGAAGAAATGACGTTCACCGTCTACTGGCGGCCGCCGGCCGAAGCCCAGGCCGAGGCCATCTGGGTCGGCCTCGGGCGGCCGGACGACTTCGTCGGGCTGCTCGACGATGTCAACCGCCTCCTCCGGGACTCGGCCCATGAGCAGGGCGAGTCCCGGGACCGGGCGACCCGTCGCATTTGGTTCCCGCGGCCGCTGGTGGTCTTCTACCAGATCGACGAGGTCGCCCGGGTCGTGTACGTCGAGGATGTCCGCTGGGTCGGCGAGTGAGGTACCGGCGATGACTCGTGTGGCCGCGGTGCTGGTCACATTCGCCCTCGCCGGGCCGGCCGCCGGGCACGACTACTGGCTGGTGCCCGAGACGTTCACCCCGGCCGCCGGCAAGCCGGTCGGGGTGGCCCTCCACGTCGGCGAGCACTTCCGGTCCGAGAGCGAAATCCGCTGGCAGCCGGCCAAGACCACCCAGCTCGACCTCGTCACCGCGGCCGGCACCACCGACCTGTTCCGCGAGGACGGCGACGGCACCAAGCCGGCCGCCCGACTCACCCTCGCCAAGCCCGGCACGGCCGTCCTGCGGATGGACCGGGACTGGTCCCGGATCGAACTGGCGGCCGACAAGTTCGACGCCTACCTGAAGGAGGAAGGGCTGGAGGCGGTCCGCAAGGCCCGCAAGGAGGCCGGCGAGGCGGACAAGCCCGGCCGGGAGCGCTACCGCCGGTGCCTGAAGGCGATCGTCCAGTGCGGCGACGCCCCGGACGACACGCCGACCAAGGCTGTCGGGCAGGTGCTGGAGATCGTACCCGAAAAGAACCCGTACCGCCTCAAGGCCGGCGACGAGTTACCGGTGCGGGTGCTACTCAACGGCAAGCCCCTGGCCGGGGCGACGGTGGCGGCCTATCACCGGGCCGGCGACGCCCTCACCTCGGCCGCGGCCGTCACGTCGGCCGAGGGCCGGGTCTCCCTCCAGCTGACCGAGTCCGGGCCGTGGCTGGTCCGGCTGGTTCACATGCGCCGCTGCACCGACGACCCGACCGCTGACTGGGAGAGCTATTGGGCGGCGGTCACGTTCGCGGTCCGGTAAACGAGGGCGGGGCGGCCGATCGGCCGCCCCGCGGGGTTGGCTCACCTCACCCGGCCGGGCTCAGGCCGTGGCGGCCCGCCGGCGGCGGGCATACCCGGCCAGCCCGGCCGCCCCGATCCCCACCAGGGCCAGGCTGGTCGGCTCCGGGATGGCGCACGGCCCGAGGCCCATGCTCTCCACGTTCCCGGTCTCCGGCCCGATCCCGCTGATCTGGTAGAACACCCCGAGGGCGGCCATCTGGGCCCGCAGGTCGGCCTCGGTCTGGCCGAAGTCGCCGATCCCGTGGAAGACGGCGAACTCGGACGACTCGCCCGGGGCCAGGATGCCCAGGTCCAGCCGCATCCCGCCGCCCAGGTCGCTCGGCCCGAACGTCCCGCCGGTCGCCGGGGCCGGGAAGACGGAGAACGCGGGGAGCGGGTCCGGGTTCTCGAACCCGTAGAACGAGGCCTCGATCACCGGGGGGACCACCCCGTCGGCGGTGATGGTCTCGTAGAACTGCCCGTTGGGGGCGGACACGCTGCCCAGGTCCATGTCCACGTTCCGGCTGAACAGCACCGCCTGGGCGTCCGGGCTGACGTTGGTCACGGTGGTGCAGATCTGCAGGACGTTGTCGGCGGCGAAGCGGTAGTCCTGGGTGATCCGCAGCAGGGACGCCCCGCTGCCCGGGTCGACCAGGTCGGTGACCACGGTGGCGGTGCTGGCCCCGAACACGGCCGACACCGGGGCGATGTTCGACACCCCGAAGAAGAACGTGTCGGCGTACCCGCTGACCCCGTTGGCCGACACCCCGTAGGCCTCCCGCGGGGTGCCCGGGATGATCGGGTCGTACCCGTCGGCGTTCCGCCGGAAGACGAGGGAACCGGTCGCGGTGTCCGGCTCGAGGTTGCCGAAGTCCGAGATCGAGACGTCGAACGGCCCGGACGAGATGACCGTCCCGGCCCGGGCGGGCGCGGCG
The DNA here is from genome assembly GCA_019747685.1 of Gemmataceae bacterium. Classification (GTDB taxonomy): domain Bacteria; phylum Planctomycetota; class Planctomycetia; order Gemmatales; family Gemmataceae; genus Urbifossiella. Next base: position 3,228 of record JAIEQN010000603.1, on the reverse strand, counting down.
GCCAGGGCGGCGGCGGCCAGGACGGCGGCCGGCGCCAGACGGCGGAGCAGTCTCACGGTGGGACTCCGAGGCCCGGGGCGCGGGCGGTCCGGCCCCGCCCCGGACGGGGGGCGGGGCAGCGGGGGCGGGCACGACCGGGACCTGCCGGGCACCGGATCCTGGTGGTGGTTGGCCAAACAACCGGAGTGTAAACGGGGTACACAGGCTGTTCAAGAATGAAAACAGAAAAATCCGCGAATCCGACAAAGTTCGCGCGCCGCCCGAAATCGGCCGCCCCTGTCCCCCGCCCGGGCCGGGGGGTACGCTAACCGCTCCGGACGGCGGGCGGGACGCCCGCGCTCCCAGGACCCGCCGCCCCGATGCTCACCGCCGCCCGCGTCGAATCGCTCCGGGCCGCCCTCGACACCGACCTGCTCCTGTTCCTCCCGGAGCTGGTCGTGTGCGGCGGGGTCGTGCTGCTGCTCCTCTGTCGGCTCGCCCCGGCCCTCGACCGGGTTCACCTCGGCCCGGTCGCCCTGGCCGTGCTGCTCGGGGCGCTGGCCGCGGTGGCGGCCCCATACACTCAGGGGGCTGACGCCCCCCGCTCAGGGTCCGCGCCGTTCTTCGGCGGGATGCTCGTCGCCGACGCCTTCGGCGACTTCGTCCGGGTGGTGCTATTGGCCGCGGCCGCGGTGACGGTCGGGCTGACGCTCCTGACCGGCCTGCCGGACCGGGACGACTCGGGCGACTTCCACGTCCTCCTGCTCGGCGGCACCCTCGGGATGCTGCTGATGGCCCAGGTCAACCACCTCTTGATGGTGTTCATCGCCGTCGAGATGGCCAGCCTGCCGAGCTACGCCCTGGCCGGGTTCCTCAAGGGCCGGCGGCAGGGGAGCGAGGCGGCCCTGAAGTACGTCGTGTTCGGGGCCGGGGCGTCGGGGGTGATGCTCTACGGCATCAGCCTGCTCGCGGGCACGTTCGGCACCGGGTCGCTGCCGCAGCTCGCGGCGGCCGTGAACGCCAAGCTGTCGGCCGGCGGCGGGTTCGACCCGCTCGTCCTGACCGGGTTCACCCTGCTGCTGGTCGGGTTCGGGTTCAAGCTGGCGGCGGTGCCGTTCCACTTCTGGTGCCCGGACGTGTTCGAGGGGGCCCCGGCCGAGGTCGCCGGGTTCCTGTCGGTGGCGTCGAAGGCGGCGGCCGTGGCCCTGACGGTCCGGGTGTTGCAGACGTTCGACCTCGGCCCGGGGTGGCGGTGGGTGGGCCTCGCGGTCGGCGTGGTCGGGGCGGTGACGGTGACGTTCGGCAACCTGGCGGCGTTCGGACAGACGAACCTGAAGCGGCTGCTGGCCTACTCGACCATCGCCCACGCCGGGACAATGCTGCTCGGCGTCGCGGTGCTCTCGCCGGACGGCACGGCGGCCGTGCTGTACTACCTGGTGGCCTACCTGGCGATGAACCTCGGGGCGTTCGCCGTGGTGGCCCTGGTCCGGAACCGGACCGGGTCCGAGGAGCTGTCGGCCGTCCGCGGGCTGGTGTGGCGGTCGCCGGTGGCGGCGGTGGCGATGGCCGTGTTCCTGTTCTCGCTCCTGGGGTTCCCGCCGCTGGCCGGGTTCGCCGGCAAGTTCCAGGTGTTCGCGGCGGTGTACGAGGCGGGGCGGGACGGCTTCCCCGGGGCCTACGCCCTGCTCGGGGTGGGCGTGCTGAACACCGCCCTGAGCGCCTACTACTACCTGAAGGTGGTCCGCGAGATGGTCCTCGAAGAGCCGACGAGCCCGCCCGCGGCGGGCGGGCTCGGGTCGGGGGCGTCGGCCTACCTGGCGGCCCTGGCGGCCCTGGTCGTCGCCCTCGGGGTGGTCTGGAACCCACTGACCGCGGCCGCCGACCGGGCCGCCGCCTCCCTGAACCCCGGGACCGCCGCCCGATGACCCCGCTGACCCCGGCCGACGAACACCGGCTCCGCGAGGCGTACCGGCGGGAGAGCCGGTCGCTGTTGCAGTACGCCGGGCAGGCCGAGCTGTACGCCGGCGGGGCCGACCGGAAGGTCTTGGACGCCGTCCGGCGGGTGGCGGCCGAGGACGCCGAGCACCTCCGCGGGTTCGCCGACATCCTGGGCCAGATGCGGGTCGCCCCGCCCCACCCCGGGGCCTTCCCGGTCGGGTTCACCGACCTGAACTTCGTGGCCGCCCGGTGGCTGCTGCCGAAGCTGGCGGCCGACCGCCGGCGGGCGGCGGCCGACCTGACGGCCGACCGCGACGCCGTCGCCGACCCGGCGGCGAAGGCCGCGTTCGAGGCCCTCGCGGACATGGCCCGCCGGCACCTCGCCGAGTTAGAATCACTCCCGTCCTGATTCCGAAATCCGCATTCCGCATCCCGCAATGCTGATTGACACCCACGCCCACCTGTTCGACGGCCGGTTCCGGGCCGACCTGCCGGCGGTCCTCGCCCGGGCGGCGGCCGCCGGGGTCGAACGGGTCGTCTGCATCGGCATCGACCGGGACTCGAACCGCGAATCCGTCCGGCTGGCGAACCAACACCCGATGCTGGTGGCCGCGGTCGGCCTCCAGCCGAACGGGCTGACCGAGGCCGAACCCGGCGACTGGGACGAGGTGGTCCGGCTGGCGGAGGCCGAGCCGAAGGTGGTGGCGGTCGGCGAGACCGGGCTGGACCGGTACTGGGACAGGGCCGCGTTTCCGCTCCAGGAGGAGTACTTCGCCCGGCACATGGAGCTGGCCCGGCGGCTGGGCAAGCCGTTCGTCATCCACTGCCGGGAGGCCGAGGCCGACACGGTGCGGATGTTGCGCGACGAGTTCGACCGGCACGGGCCGGTCCGGGCGGTGATGCACTCGTTCAGCGGCGACCTCCTCACCGCCCAAGCTTGCCTTCAGATGGGGCTGGACATTTCGTTCGCCGGCATGCTGACCTACCCCAACGCCCAGAACCTGCGGGACGTGGCGAGGGAAATCCCCCTCGACCGGCTGCTGGTGGAGACGGATTGCCCGTACCTCGTCCCGGTCCCGCACCGGGGCCGGGAGAAGCGGAACGAGCCGGCCTACGTCGCCCACACGGCCGCCGTCCTGGCCGGGGCGAAGGGCGTTTCGGCCGAGGAGATCGGGGAGCGGACAACGCGGAACGCGAGGAGGTTGTTCGGGTTGTAAAGATTCGCTCCGGTCGCTGAAGCTCCCCGCGAGCCACGCACCAGGCCAGCCGGGAGCGTCAGGGACAGGAGCCGGGTACGGCCCAGTGCCCGGA
>JAIEQN010000492.1 GCA_019747685.1 Gemmataceae bacterium | reverse complement strand
GTCGAGCAGCCTCGGCGGTTGGGCGGCGGGCGGCGGTTCGGGCGGGCGGCCGGCCATGTCGGGGATTAGACCCGAGCCGCCCGGCCGGTGCAAGAAAAACCCAAACAACTCGCCCACCACGGCCGGCCGCCGGTCCGTCAGGTCGCCGCGGCCAGGACCCGCCGCATGTACTCCCGGACCTCGGCGGTCGCCACCTCGGTGGCCACCCGGGCGGTCGGCGGGCCGGACGGGTCCCGGCGGACATCCACCACCAGCATCCCCTTGGTCAGATCACCCCGGCTCTCGACATCCGCGTGGTGCGGCTCGGCCGTCACCACCCCCGGCTGGGCCACCACCGCCACCCCCAGCACCGCCGACAACTGGAACCCCTCCACCCCCAGCAGGCTCGAACTCGCCCGGATGCCGAACGGGACGATCTGCCGGAGGAACTGGCAGGTCCGCGAGTCCGGGTTCGGCAGCTCCAGCAGGTCGGTCGGGGAGAAGACCAGCCGGCGGGTCACGTCGAGCGGCAGCAGCAGCGGGTTCAATTCGGCCTTGATGACCCGCTTGGCCGCGTCCGGGTCGAGCCAGAACCCGAACTCGGCCGCCGGGCCGGAGTTCCCCGGCACCTTCCACGCCCCGCCGACGATCACCGTGTCGGCCAGCACCGCCGGCAGGGTCGGGTCGCGGTCGAGGGCGGTGGCCAGGGTGGTCAGCGGCCCGAGGCAGACGAGGGTGACTTCCCGTGGGTGCTCGTGGGCCAGCTCGACCAGCACCTTGTCGGCCGGGTGGAGGGCGTGGCGGGTGGCGGTCGGGAAGGTCGCCCCGCCGAGCCCGCCGGGGCCGTGCAGGGCCAGGGCGTCGGCCTCGTACCGGGCCGGCAGGGCGGCCGCCAGCCGCGGCCACTTCGGCGGGTCGAGCACGTCGACGAGGGTGTGGGCGTTGGCCGTCGCCTGGTCGGCGGGGACGTTCCCGGCCGTCGGCAGCAGCCCGACCACGTCGAGGGCCGGGTCGGAGAGGGCCAGGGCCACGGCGAACGCCGCGTCGATCCCCGGGTCGGCCACGATCACCAGCTTGCGGGCCATGCACTACGTCCCCGACGTGACGGGCGAGACGATCCGACCCCCGGCCGGGTCACTCCCCGAACAACTCGAACAGTTTCGAGTCCCGCCGAATCTGGTCGGGCGGCCGACCGAGCATCTCCGCGATCGCCAGCCGGACCTTCAGCAAGATGTCGGCATGGGACCAGCGGTAGCCGCTGCCGGCGTGGTCGGCGAACCGGGTGCCGTAGACGGTCAGTTCGCCCACCGTGCGGACGTAGGGCGGGAAGGACTTGGCCCACGGCCGGCTGAGCCGGAACGCGACGTAGCACGCCGGGATGATGACCGCCGCCGCGGCCCACCCGTTACCGACCCACACGCCGACCGCCCCCGCCACGGCGAGGACCGCGACCGTCCAACCGGCCCGGGTGGCGGTAGAGAGTTCCAGGTCCGGCGTTTCCAGCCCGCGGGCTCGGAGGCCCGCCCAGACCGCCCGGCGTTGGTCCCGCGGGATCAGGGCGTCGAGCCGGGCGGACGCGACGACCCGCTCGCGCGGCAGGCCGGCCGACTCGCGCAGGGCGACCCGGTAGCGGTTGAAGGTGCGGACGATCGGGTTGTACCACTCGGACATGGCCGCTCCCGGTGCTGGCCGCCTCCCATCAGGGGGCTGACGCCCCCCGCTCGCCGCGGGTGAGGTGGTCCAAGACGGCCCGCGGGTGGCCGGCGTCGAGGGCGGCGGTGGCCTTCTCGACCCCCTCCCGCAGGGTCCGGACCTGCTCGGCCGCCCACAGGGCGGCGGCCGCGTTCGCCAGCACGATCCGCCGGGCCGGGCCGTCCTCCCCGGCCAGCACCCCGCGGATGATCTTCGCGCTGTCGGCCGGGCCGTCGGCCCGGATCGACCGGAGCGACACCGGGGGCAGGCCGAACTCGGCCGGCTGCCACTCCCGGGCCTCGTACTCCCGCCCCCGCACGACCCGCACCATCGTCGGTGCCGACAAACTCACCTCGTCCAGCCCGTCGGAACTGCACACCAGGACCGCCTGCCGGGTGCCGAGTTCGGCCACCGCCCCGGCCAGCGGGTCGAGCAGCTCCGGCTTGCCGACCCCGAGCAACTGGTACGGGGCGTCGGCCGGGTTGGCCAGCGGGCCGACCAGGTTGAAGATGGTGCGGACGGCCAGCCGCCGGCGGACCGATGCCAGGTGGGCCATGCCGCGGTGGAACTGGGGGGCGAAGCAGAACGCGAACCCGGCCCGGTCCAGGCACTTCTGGGCCCAGTCCGGCCCGGCCTCGACCGGGACGCCCAGCTCCCGCAGCACGTCGGCGCTGCCCGACCGGCTGCTGACGGCCCGGTTGCCGTGCTTGACCACCGGCACCCCGGCCCCGGCCGCCACCAGTGCGGCGGCCGTGCTAATGTTGAACGTCCCGCTGTCGTCCCCGCCGGTCCCGCAGGTGTCCAGGACCGGCCCGCTGACCGGGACCAGCCGGACCATCTGCTCGCGGAGGACGAGGGCGGCGGCGGCGATCTCCCCGGCCGACTCGCCCTTCATCCGCAGGGCGGTTAGGATGGCCGCCGCCCGGGCGTCGTCCACCCGCCCGGCGACCAGGTCGCGGACCGCCTCCGTCGCCCGGTCGGCCGGCAGGTCCCGGCCGGCCAACAGGGCGGCGAACAGGTCGGCGAACCAGGGCGGCGGGGGTAACTCCAACAGACCGACTCCGGGAGCCAGGGAGTCCGGTAGCGCCGGCGCTCCGGCCGGTGCCGCCGACCGGGGGCGGGCCGGAATGCCCGTACCACCGTCCCGGCCGGCGTCCGCGGCCGGCGGGTCGGCCCGACCGGGCGCACTTACCATACCGAAAACCGGGCCCGGCGGGCAATTTCTCCCTTCCTTTGTGAACGGGTGTGGATTATACTGATATTCATCGTGGACAGGTGTGGCACCGCCCGGCCGCCGGCCGGGCCGACCCCGAGCCGCCCATGACCCCCAGGACCCAGAACCCGACGCCGGCCCGCCCGACCCCCACCCCGGCCGCACCCCCCCAACCGGAGCCCGCCGTGAGCGAACCCGCCCCCACCCTGACCGTCAAGCAGCAGGCGATCTACAAGTTCATCGTCGAGCACATCGAGCAGAAGGGGTTCCCGCCGGCCATCCGGGACATCTGCGAGGCGTTCGGCATCTCGTCCCCGAACGGGGTGATGTGCCACCTGAAGGCCCTCCAGAAGAAGGGGTACATCCACCGGGTGGAGAAGCGGGGCGACCGGGGCCGGGCCCAGGCCCGGGGGATCACCATCCCCGGGGTGTCGGCCGGCGGGTTCAGCCTGCCGCTGCGGGGCGTGGTCGCCGCCGGCCGGGCGATCGAGGCCGAGGACCAGGACGAGCGGCTGGAACTGCGGGAGCTGTTCGGGGCGGACGACCTGTTCGTGGTCAAGGTCCGGGGCCAGTCGATGATCGACGGGCACATCGCCGACGGCGACTACGTGGTCGTCAGGCAGTGCGAGACGTGCGAGAACGGGGCGAAGGTGGTGGCCATGGTGGACCGGGCGATGACCCTGAAGAAGTACCACCGGAAGAAGGACCAGATCACCCTCCACCCGATGAACGCCGAGATGGCCCCGATCCCGGTCGACCCGGCCCGGCAGGACGTGAAGATCCTCGGCGTCCTGGCCGGGGTGATCCGCAAGTGCTGACTAGTTCCGGCCCCTCCGCCCCGGCTTCTTGGCCGGGGCCCGGGACCGGAAGATGTCGGCCACCGGCAGGGCGAACCCCGGCAGGACCTTCCCGCCGCGGAGCGTGTCGGCGGCCGTCAACGTCACCCCGCCCGGGCCAGGCGTGAACACCTCGACCTCCCGCCGGTCCGGGTAGACGTACCAGATCAGCTCGACGCCGGCGGCCCGGTAGTCGGCCAGCTTGCGGGCCATCTCGCCCGGCGTGTTCGCCGGGTTGACCACCTCGACGGCCACGTTCGGCACCAGGTCCGGAACCGGCTTCCGCGGGATGCCGTTCGGCAACCGGTCCCAACTCGTGAGGGCGACATCCGGCATCCGCACCTGCCGCGGGCCGAACTTGAACGGCCCGGCCGCCCCGGTGATGGCTCCGTACTCCCGCCGATCTTCCCAGTTCCCTAGCTCGCACCCGATCCGCACCCCCAGCATCGAGTCGCGGGCGTTGTACACCTTCTCGACCAGTACCCCGTCGATCAGCTCGAACAGCCGGTCGTGGTGAACGTCGAAGTCGTCGACGTGGGCCTCGGTCGCCGTCCCCGGTGGCGGGTCGAGGCAAACCCGCTCCGGGGCGATGCCGCCGAGGTGCCGGAGGAGGTCGGGCAGCGGCAGGCGGCGGACCGTCATCCACGGGCGGGGCGTCATCGGTCGCTCCGGCGGGGTGCCGGAGTATGACCGGACCGAACCACCGGCACAACCTCAGCCGGCCGCCGTTACGGGAGCGTGCCGCTGCTGTTGTCGAAGACGCAGGAGCCGTCCGGCCCCCACCGCACCGCCTGGAACCGGTCGAGGTTCCAGAATCGGATCGGTCGTGCCCCGTCCGGCACCCGCCACTCCTCCTTCTCGTCCCCGGACATCAGGAACTCGTGGGCGAGGTAGTCCCGCAGGTCCGCCCCGTAGACGATGATGTCGGTCTGGTGGACCGAGAACACAGGGTTGCCGGGCAGGTGCGGCTCGGCCGGCATCATCCGGTGCAAGTAGACCGGGATCAGCCGCGGGGCCGTCGCCACCAGTTGCTCGGCGGTCCGCACCGCATCCGCCAGGGCCGCCGGCCGCGGCCCCCACTCATCGAGCCAGAAACCGTTGTGTTCGATATCGAACACGACGCCCCGCCGCGGGAGGTCGAACCAGTATCGTAGCCCGCCCTCGCTTCCACTCCGCCAGTCGGGGAACTCGCCGCCGTGTGGCAATGCGGTTTGGAGAAACGCCCGCAGGTCGGGCGGGAATCGGAACCCGTAACGCGACTCGGCCGCGACGACCTCGGCGTCGGTCAGCCCGGGGTCGAACATGATCCCGCGGGACCGCAGCCGGTCGATCAAGCCGTTCCAGTCGTCCCGTTCCATCGGCGGTGCCTCCCGGGTCGCGTCGGTCGCCCCCTCACTCCCCGCCGGTCAGCTCCTTGACCAGGGCGTCGGCCGGGTAGAGCTTGCGGAGGGCCCCCAGGACGGCCCGGGAGTGGACCGCGATGTGCCGGGCCTGCACGTCGGTGTACACGAAGTTCCGGACCAGCCCGTGCCGGTTCCGGTCGAAGTTCACCCCGACCAGCTCGCCCGCCCGGTTCAAGACCGGGCTGCCCGAGTTCCCGCCGATCGTGTCGGCCGTCGAGGTGAAGTTGAACGGCGTCGAGGTTTCCACCTTCTCCTTCCCGTCCACCCACCGCTTCGGCAGGTCGAACGGCTCCTTCCCGCCGAGCCGGTGGTGCTTGTCGAACAGCCCGCCGAAGGTGGTGTGGAACGGAAGCACCTCGCCGCCGACCTCGTACCCCTTCACGGTCCCGAAGGCCAGCCGGAGGGTGAACGTGGCGTCCGGGGCGACGGTCCGGCCGAGGGCCGCGAACCGCAGCCGGGCTAGCTCCGCGTAGGCCTGCCGCTCCGGCTCCTCCACCTCGGTCTCGTACCGGGTGCGGAGCTTCCGGGCCTCGGCGTCGACCGCCTTCGCCAGGGCGACCATCGGGTCGGTACTCGCCTCGACCGCGGCCTTGCCGCCGTCGTGCAGCCGCTTCCGCTCGGCCACATCCGCCAGCTTGGTCCCGCCGACCAGTTCGTCCGCCCGGGCGGCCGGGTTCTTCCCGGCCAGGACCAGCTTGACTAGCGGGTGGTCGCCGCCGAGCTGTTCCGCGAGGAAGGTGAGCGAGGCCGTCAGCTTGGCCCGTTCCAGGTCGGGGTAGACCGGGGCCGGGCTGAACAGCCCGAACCGGAGCGATTCCAGATTCGAGTCGCGGTACTCGCGGAGCCGGTCGGCCGACGGCTTCGGGAGTTCGTCGGCCATCCGGACCAGGTGGCGGGCGACCCGGAACAGCTCGGACGACAGGGCGTGCGGCCCGGCCGACGGGGTCGGCCCTTCGAGCAGGTTGTACTCCTTCTCGAACCCGGCCAGCTTCCCCTGCACCTCGGCCACCCGGGCGAGGGCGTCGCGGTAGCGATCGGGGTACTTGCCGTCGCCGTCCGACGAGAAGCCGAGCATCTTCCCGAGGTTCGCCTCGGCCTCCTCCTTCTGCTTCATCACGGCCGGGTCGAGCAGCCCCTGGTACTGGCCGGCGAACGCCTTCCGGGCGTTGGCCGCGGAGTGGTGGTCGGTGGCCGCCCGCCGGTGCTGCTCCGGGCCTTGCTCGCCGTACTGGTGCAGGGCCGCCTCCAGCGCCCGCAGCCGGGCGAGGGTGTACGGGTGCGAGTGGTCCCGGCGGTATTCCAGCCGGGCCAGGGTTTCCAGCCGCTGGGTCGTCCCGGGGTGGCCGGTGACGAACACGAGGTCGCCCTCGGCCGGGCCGGCAGCACTCCACTTGAAGAAGTGGGGCGTCTTGGCCGGCTTGCCGTCCTCGTAGGCCCGGAAGAAGGCCACGTCGAGGTTGAACCGGGGGTACTCGAAGTTGTCCACGTCCCCGCCGAACCCGGCGATCGCCTTCTCCGGCGAGAA
>JAIEQN010000891.1 GCA_019747685.1 Gemmataceae bacterium | reverse complement strand
CCGCGGCGACGGCCAGCGCGACCCAGCCGGCGGTTGTCGTCGCCCCCCGGCCCATCGCCGCCCCCGCCCGGACACGGACCCGCCGTCATAATCGGCAAGGTCGCGGGGACGGATTAACCACAAAGACACGAAGGCCACAAAGGAAGACGGAGATCGGCAATTCGGTTCTCGGCTTCCTCCGTGTCCTTCGTGTCTTTGTGGTTAACTCCGTGGTGGAATCGGCCGCAGGTCCCAGATGCCGGCGGCGTACTCCCGGATGGTCCGGTCGCTGCTGAAGTACGACGTGCGGGCCACGTTAAGGACGGCCTTCCGGAACCACCCGGCCGGGTCGCGGTACTCGGTCGCGGCCCGCTGCTGGGTCGCCACGTAGTCGGCGAAGTCGGCCAGGTGGAAGTACCGGTCCTCCCCGGCCAGGGCGTCCCACACCCACCGGAACGTCCCCGGCCCGCCGGCCGGGAACCGGTCGTCCCGGATCGCGTCCAGGACCCGGCGGACGGCCGGCTGGTGGTCGTACAGGTCCCGCGGGTGGTACGCCCCGCGGCGGCGGAGGTCGTCCACCTCGTCGGCCCGCAGCCCGAAGGTGAAGATGTTCTCCTCGCCCACGTCCCGGCGGATCTCGATGTTCGCCCCGTCCATCGTGCCGATCGTCAGGGCCCCGTTGAACGCGAACTTCATGTTCGACGTGCCCGACGCCTCGGTCCCGGCGGTCGAAATCTGCTCGCTCAGGTCGGCCGCCGGGATGACCCGCTCGGCCAGCGTCACCCGGTAATCCGGGAGGAAGACGACCTTCAGCCGGCCCCTCACCCGGGGGTCCTTGTCGATGGTCCTGGCGACGGCGTTGGCCAGCCGGATGATCTGCTTGGCCGCCCAGTACCCCGGGGCCGCCTTCCCGGCCAGGATCACCACCCGCGGCACCGGCGGCTCTTGGCCGTCCTCCACGAGCGTCAGGTACAGGTGGGCGACGTGCAGCAGGTTGAGGAGCTGCCGCTTGTACTCGTGGATGCGCTTGACCTGCACGTCGAACAGGGCGTCGGGGTCGACGGCCAGCCGCATCCGGTCCTGGATGAAGGCCACCAGCCGGTCCTTGTTGGCCCGCTTCACCCGCCGGAACTCGTCCCGGAAGCCGGCGTCGTCGGCCAGCGGCTCGATCGCCTTGACCTTCTCCAGGTCCGTGACCCACCCCGGCCCGACGGCCTTCGTTAAGAGGTCGGCGAGGCCGGGGTTGCAGGCCAGCAGCCACCGCCGGGGGGTGACGCCGTTGGTCTTGTTGTTGAACTTCTCCGGCCACAGCTCGGCGAAATCGGGCAAGAGGTGCGTCTTCACCAGCCGGCTGTGCAGCTCGGCCACGCCGTTGACGGAATGGCTGCCGACCACGGCCAGGTTCGCCATCCGGACGAGCTTGGTCGGCCCCTCCTCGATCAGCGACATCCGGGCGACCTTGCCGGCGTCGCCGGGGTAGGCCCGCTCGACCTCGTCCAGGAACCGGCGGTTGATCTCGTAGATGACCTGGAGGTGCCGGGGGACGACCTTCTCCAAGAGTTCGACCGGCCACCGCTCCAGGGCCTCGGGCAGCAGGGTGTGGTTGGTGTACCCGAACACCTTGGTGACGATCGCCCAGGCCGGGTCCCAGGCCATCCCGGCCTCGTCGATCAGGTAGCGGGTGAGTTCGGCGACCGCCAGGGTCGGGTGGGTGTCGTTCAGTTGCACCGCGACGTGCCCGGCGAAGTCGTCGAAGTTCTCGTGGTGCCGCAGATACCGCCGGACCATGTCCCGGACCGCGCAGGCGACCAGGAAGTATTCCTGGACCAGCCGCAGCTCCCGACCCTGGGCGACGGCGTCCGACGGGTACAGGACCTTGGTGACGGTCTCGGACAGGATTTCCCCCTCGACCGCCTTGACGTAGTCGCCGGTATTGAAGAACTCCATGTCGAGTTCGTTGGCCGACCGGGCGGAGTAGAGCCGGAGGTAGTTCACCGTCTTGCCGCCGTACCCGACGACCGGCAGGTCGTAGGGGACCCCGACCAGGCTCTTCCACCCGAGCCAGAGCGGGTTGTAGTGGCCGTCCCGGTCGCGGGCGTCCTCGATGTGGCCGTAGACCGGGACGTGGACCCGCTCGCTCGGCCGCTGGATCAGCCACGGGCTGCCGAAGGTGAGCCAGTTCTCCGGCTTCTCCTTCTGGGCCCCGTCGGCGATCTCCTGGCGGAACATCCCGTACTCGTAGTTGATCCCGTACCCGTACCCGGGTAGGTCCAGCGTCGCCAGCGAGTCGAGGAAGCAGGCGGCGAGGCGACCCAGGCCGCCGTTGCCGAGGGCCGCGTCCGGCTCGTACTCCAGCGCGTCGGCCAGCTCCACGTCGACCCCGGCGAACACCCGGCGGGCCTCGTCCCACAGCCCGAGGTTGCGGAGGTTGTTGCTCAGCGACCGGCCGACCAGGAACTCCATCGACAGGTAGGCCAGCCGCTTGCCGCCGGCGGCGTGGTACCTCTCGGCGGTGTCGACCAGCCCGCCCATCATCCGGTCGCGGACGGCCAGGGCCAGGGCCCGCCACCGCTCGGCCGGGTCGAGGTCTTCGAGCCGGCGGGCGAACGACTGCCGGGCGTGGTGGCGGACGGCCGCGAGGAGTGACTCGCCGGCAGGTGGGGCGGCCGGCAGGTTGGCGGCCGGGGACGGGGCGGGGGCGGGGGTCGGCATGGCGGGCCCTCGGGGGGTGCCGTCACCATAGCCCACCGCCGGGGGTTACGGCAGCAGGTCGGCGACCGCGGCCGTCGCATTCGGGGCGGCCAGTGGTACGATCGTACCGCCCGGAAGGACCGTCGTCCGCTGGAGGTAGTCGGCCCCGTGCGGGGCGACGGGGTCGGGCTGCGGGTCGCGGAAGACGTGGACCCGGTTGTGGACGAGGTCGACCACCCAATAGTCGGCGATCCCCCCGGCCGCGTACAGGCTGGCCTTCGCCCCGGTGTCGTAGGCGAGCGAGCTGTCGGCCACCTCGACAACCAGTAGGGCCGACCGCGGGTGGCCGTCCGGCTGAACGCGGAACGGCCCGAGGATCACGGCCACATCCGGCTCCGGGTCCGATATCCCGCCGAGTTCTAGGGGCATCTGGGGGCGGTAGGTAAAGTTCGTCCCGAACGCCCCGCGGACCGCCTCCATTACCGCGACCACCCCTTTGGCGTGCCGGTCCTTCATGGGCGACATGACGAACACCTCCCCCTCGATGAGCATCACCTTACGGCCGTCGAAGTAGCCGTCCTCGGCCAGCCGGTAGTACTCCTCCAGCGTCCACCGGAGCGGGTGGGGAGCCTCGTCCGGGCCGGCGGGGGCCGATGCGGGGCCGGCCGCCGGGGCCGGGACGACCGGCGGGGCGGCCGGGATCGGGGCGTGGGTTGGGATCGTCAGCGCGGACATGGCGGTCCTCCTCACCGGGATGGTACGGCGTGGCGGGCCGGAACGGGAGGCCGGTTGCGGCGGGTTACGAGAGGCCCAGTACCTCGTCCACGACCCAGCAGCCGCGGGCGTGGGGGCCGGAGGCCCGGAGGTGGCCGATTACGTCGGGGTCGGCGCAGCCGGCGTCTTCGAGGGCGTCGGCCAGGACGGGGGCGGGGGCGAAGTCCCGGGCGTCGTACATCCCGCGGGCCAGGGCGACGGCGGTGGAAGTCCGCCAGTCGGGCGAGAACGCGACCGGCCGGAACGGGTTGCCGAAGATGCAGCGGACGAGGTCCGCCGCGCCGGCCCCGTCATCTGGCTTCAGCCACACCAAGTGCCGGACTGCCCGCCAATCGTTTGACCGGTCGGTATAAGGAGAAGTGGCTACGACGGCCACGCCCGCCGCCGAGTGCGGTCCCGAACGTTCGGACGCGGCGCCCGCGTCCGCATGAGCAATTGCCAATACCGCCGCCGTCGTCAGCCCGTCCGCGAACCGTTCGGCGACCTCAATGGCTCGCCGGCCCCGCTCGCCGGTCATTAGGTGCCAGGCCCGGCGGGCACAGGCACAGACCACCAAGCGGCTCTTCCGCGGCGGGACGTTCTTCAAGTCCCACCAGAGGCGGCGGAGCAGGTACTCCGCGCCCAACCACCCGCCCCTCCAGTCGAGCCACCCGGCTTCGTCGAGTTCCGGTTCGAGGAACATGGCGTTTCGCACCCAATGACGGGGTCGCGTCAGCCAGCCAGTCGGATGCGGTCATGGGTGGCGGTGTAGGGTGGGACGAGCGGCCCGGCCCTGCGGTCCGCGACGGCCCACCATCGTGATGGGTGTGGTGGGGCGTCGCGTCCCTGGCGGGACGCTCGACCCACCCTACGAGGTGGCCCCGAACCCGGCGACGGCCTCCTCCCGGGTGGCGTGCAGGTGCAGCACCCGGGCCAGCCGGGCCAGGCCCAGTACCGTCCGGACCGGCTCGGTCGCCCGGCACAGCCGGAGGTCCCCGCCGGCCTCCTGGCACCGCCGGTGGGCGTGGACCAGCGCCCCGCACCCGGCGCTGTCGAGGAAGTGGACGCGGTGCAGGTCGACCACCAGGTTCGGGTGGTCGGTGGCCAGGTAGCTGAGGTGGCCCCGCACGTCGTCGGCGGTGGTCGCGTCGAGCGACTCGCCGAGCAGCTCGACCACGGCCACCCGGCCGACGGTTTCCAGGTTGGTGTTCACGGGAGGCCTCGCGCACGGACCCGGGGTTTCACCCCGGGCTACGGTGTACCAGCCCTTCAGGCTGGCGAGTCGATCCGCCCGCAGGCTGAAGGCCTGCCACAGCATAGCCCGGGGTGGAACCCCGGGTCGCCAAACACCTCGGCCAATCCTACCTCATTTCGTGGTCAGCGGGATGACCCCGTCCCAGCCCGGCGGGGGCGTGCGGTTGTGCCCGAGGATGAACCCGGTCAGCAGGTCCTTCCCCTGGTCCTGGGGCGGGAGCTGGTGGAGCAGCTCGTAAGCCCGGACCCAGTCCCCGGCCAGGAACGCTTCCAACGCCGCCTCGTAGTCGGCCAGGTGGTCGCCCGTCAGGACCGAGTCCGGACCGGCCGGCGGGACCAGTTCCGCCACCACCTGCGGCGTCTCCAGCCCGAACGGCAGCACCTTCGCCAGCCGCCGGACCCGGGCCACGTCCCGCGGCAGCCGGGCCCGCACCGCCTCGGCCGTCGGCTCGTCCAACAGCACCGGCACCCGCAGGGCCTTGGTCATCCCTTCGAGCCGGGCCGCCAGGTTGACCACCGGCCCGAACACCGTCACCTTGGCCTGCTCCGGGGTGCCGATCCCGCCGGCCACCGCCCGCCCGGTGGCGATCCCGATCCCGGCCCGGAACCCGGCCAGCGAGTGCCCGGGGTCGCGGCTGACCGAGTCGAACGCGGCCGAGATGTCCAGGGCCGCCCGGGCGGCGTTCTCCGGCCCGGCCGGGTCGTCCAGCGGCCACCCCCAGAACCCCATCGCCGCGTCACCCAGGACGTCCGCCACGGCCCCGCGGTTGGCCACGATGTTCCGGGTCATCACCCCGAGGGCGGTACTGACCCGGGTGAGCAGGCCCATCAGGTCGCCGGCCGACTCCTCGGCCTTGCGGCTGAACCCCCGGAGGTCGCAGAACAGGACGGTGACATCCGCCTCCCGGGGTTCCAGCGCCTGCGGGGCGTCGGCCCCGGACAACACCCCCATCACCCCCGGCGAGAAGAACCGCCGGAAGACGCCCTGTTGTTCCCGGAGGACCTGGACCTGCCGCAGCGCCCCGACCACCTCGGCCACCAGCTCGGTGAACTTCACGTCGTCCCGCAGCTCGTTCGACGGCAGCGGGGCCAGCACGGTCGTGGTCGGGTCGCCGGCGAACCGGCCGGCCACGTACAGGCCCCACCCCCGGCACCCGTCGCCCGGGACCGGGACGCAGAACGCCCAGTCGAACCGCCCTTGCAGGGTGTACTGGGCGGCCTCGGCCCCCGGCCCGGTCCAGACGTGCAGGACCGTCTGCCCGTCCCCGGCGACGGCCTCGGCGACCAGCCGCCGGCTCGGCTCGAACGCCCCCTCCCCGGCCCGCCGGCGGTCCCAGTGCAGCACCTTCACCGGCGGCTCGGGCGGCCCGCCGGCGTAGTCGAACAGCTCGACCGGCCCGACATCTTCCACCGCCACCACCGCGACGGCATCCGCCCGGGGGACGCCGGCCAGGAGCATGTCGGTCAGCCGGCCGAACAGGTCGGCGTCGTTGGTCGCGCTGGAGATCACCCCCGGCAGCTTGCTGAGTACGTCCAGCCGGTGCGGGGCGTCCCGGAACTTGAGGCGTTCGAGTTCGCCGTGGGTGATGGTCCGGGCTTCGAGCAGCACCCGGTCGCCGGGCGGGGACGGGGTCGGCCGGCTGTCGGCCAGGGTGAACACCGTCCGGCCGATGACGAACGCCCCGCCGACGGCCAGGTCGAACCCGTCGTCCGGCTGGCCGGCGTGGAAGACCGGGTTGGCGGCGTCGGGCAGCCGGCGGACCTTGAGCCGGCCGGCCCGCCAGGTGAGTTCGGCGTGCCGGCGGGAGAGGAACGGCTCCCACGGGACCGGCCAGGCGTCGGCGTCCCGGCCCAGAACGACCGGGCCGGCCGCCGGGACCGGCCGCCGCCAGGTGTCCTCGGGCCGCGGCCCCTGGGCGATCAGGTCGGGCATGGTACGAGGGGATGACCCCTCCCCCGGC
>JAIEQN010001123.1 GCA_019747685.1 Gemmataceae bacterium | reverse complement strand
GCAACGGCTCTCCGGCGGGCAGGCGGTCCATGCGGGTCTCCCGGCGGGGTCGGCGGCGGGCCGGGGCGGGAGGCCATTCCCGCCCCGCGGCTCATCGGTCCGGGCATCGGTCCGGGGCGGCCCGGGCTTGCCGCCCGGGGAGGGGCG
Organism: Gemmataceae bacterium; assembly: GCA_019747685.1. Lineage (GTDB taxonomy): Bacteria > Planctomycetota > Planctomycetia > Gemmatales > Gemmataceae > Urbifossiella. The sequence goes on along the minus strand of JAIEQN010001123.1, from coordinate 6,489 downwards.
AAGCCCACCGGCGGCAACGAGTTCGGTCGGTCGGGGCGGGGCCGGAGGGGCGATCGGGGTGGCGACAGCCGGCGACCGTGCCGTTCCGAGGTCGGCCGGCGGAGTCGCCCGGCCGACGAGTCGAGCCCATCCTGACAAACCCCGAACCCCGACAGTGTACCGGGGCGGACCCGGATCGGGAAAGGCCACAAGTTCGCCGACGGCGTGTGGTGTGGCTCGGGCGGTACAGTCCTTCCTGCCTGTAGGTGGGGTGCCGGTCCTACAGACCCGGGCATCATCCACGGGCCGGATCGGTTCGCAGGAAAGAACAACTCAACCGAACTGGTATAGTGATTTTGCGTATAGTATACTAGGCAGGTGGTCGGAGGCCGCAGCGGCTTTCACGGCTCGGGAGAGACAGAGCGTGACCGGATACGGTCATGCTGCTGACGGGCGGCAAGAGGCAACGTGGCAATGAGTTGTGGACGGTATCGCAGGCGAGCATGACAGCCCGGCAACTTGCCAGGTCACAAAAAATGGGCGGAAGATACCAACGGGAAACGGGTTGTGGCAAGGAGTGTCGGGCGGTGAAAAAGAGGGGGAGGGGGGTGGGGCATGGTTTTCGTCACGCGGGTTGTTTGGATAAGCCGATAAAGCCGGGGAAAACGGGGATTCCGGGCGTGCCGACGGGGAGGCGGGGTATGGCGGGCATTGGCAGGTTCCGCCGGCTGAACGGGTTGGCACTGGCGGCCGCTGCGGCCGGGTGCCACGGCCTGCCGTCCGGGGACGACTGCTGGCGGCCGCCGAGGTTCGACCCGTGTTGCGTTCCCGCCGTGTCGGCCCCCCGGGAACTCAACAAAGTCAGCCTGCCGCCCTATGTGATCGAAGTCCCGGACGTGCTGCGGATCGAGGCGGCCCGGCTGGTCCCGCTGCCGACGTACCGGGTTGGGCCGCTGGACCGGCTGTACGTGGTGGCCCGGCCGGGGACGGTGTTCGAGGAGGAGCCGATCAACGGCGTCTACCCGGTCGACCCGGACGGGACGATCGACCTGGGGCCGAAGTACCGGGGCCGGGTGTCGGTCGCCGACCGGACGGTCGAGGAGGCCGCGCAGGCGGTGCAGGCCCACGTCCGGCGGGTGGCGAAGGCGGCCGAGGTGGCGGTGTCGCTGGCCCAGGCCGGGGGCCTGGAGCCGGTCGCCGGGCACTACCTGGTCCGCCCGGACGGGACGGTCGGGCTGGGGGGTTACGGGGACGTGTACGTCAACGGGCTGACCCGCTACCAGGCCAAGCAGGCGATCGAGGAGCGGCTGGGCGGGTTCGTGAACCGACCGGAGGTGTCGGTGGACGTGGCCGCCTATTGCAGCAAGGTGTACTATGTGGTGACGGATTTGGGCGGGGCGGGGGAGCAGGTGGTGAAGCTGCCGCACACCGGGAACGAGACGGTGCTGGACGGGGTAGCCCAGGTCGGCGGGCTGGCGGCCGCAGCCGGCAAGCGGGTGTGGGTGGCCCGGCCGGCCCCGCCCGAAGCCGGGGGCGACACAGTCCTGCCGGTCGACTGGTGCGGGGTGGTGCAGCGGGGCCGGACCGGGACGAACTACCAACTCCTGCCGGGCGACCGGGTGTACGTGGTGAGCCGCCCGCCGGGCCGGTTCGCCCGACTCCTGGGGCTGAACCCGGGTATGTCGCCGTAGCGGTTGCAGTGGATGTGCCCGGGGTACGGCCGGCGGCCGACCCGACCCCCCGCCCGGCGGCGGCGAGCCTCACCCGCAAGGCTCGCCGCCGCCGATCGGTTTGGTAACGACGACCGGACCGAACCAGCCGTCAAGACCGGCCCCGCCGGTGTTCGGGTCGGGCCTTGCGGGGCGGGCAGGACGCCCGCCCCCGGGGACACGTGAAAGGAGTCTCGGTGATGACCCTCCGGACGCTCCGCCGGGGCCTGTCCGCCCTGGCCCTGGGGTTGATGATGTCGGCGACGGCCGCCGGGGACGACCCGGCTCCCGCGCCGCCCGGCCCCGCCCACCCGGCCGCCGGTCCGGCCTGCCAGAACTGCACCAAGCACTTCACCCGGGCCGGGTCCGACTGCCCCACCTGCGTGAACGGCCGGTTCGGGATCGGGTTCCGGCACCGGCCGACCGTTCCGAGCCTGGCCCCGGGGGCCTGCTTCGGGTACTTCCCGACCCAGTGGAACCGGTGGCAGGACGTCTGCCCGATCCCGTACCCCGGGGCCGGGATCGAGGACCCCGGGAACGTCTCCACCGCCAAGAAGGCTGATCCCAAGAAGGACGAGAAGGCCGAGACCGCCCCGCCGCCGAAGCCGTCCAGCGACACCGCCGCGCCGGCAGACCCGAAGGAGAAGGGCGGCGAGTTGCCCAAGCCGGGCACCCTGCCGAGCATCCCCGAGGCCCCGAAGGGCGGGGCCGGGGCCACCCCGCCGATGCCCAACGTCCCGATGCCGACCATTCCGCCGGCCCCGGCCCCGGCCCCGGCCCCGAAGGGCGACAAGCCCTGACCTTGCCGGCTGGCCGGGCGCCCGATCCCGTCCTAAGCTCCCCCTACCGCCCACCACCCGGCCCCACGGCCGGGTGGTTTTTGGTTGGCCGGGCCGGATCGGAGGGGATCGATGGTGGGGGTGTCGCTGGTCACCGGCGGGGCCGGGTTCATCGGGTCGCACCTGTGCGAGGCCCTGGCCGCGGCCGGCCGGCCGGTCCGGGTGTTCGACGACTTCAGCACCGGCCGGCGGGACAACCTGGCCCACATCCGCCCGGCCCCCGAAGTCGTCGAGGGGACGCTGACCGACCCGGCGGCCGTCGCCCGGGCGGTCGCCGGGTGCGAGGTCGTCTACCACCTCGGGGCCCTGGCGTCGGTCGCCCACAGCGTCGAAGACCCCCTCCGCAACCACGCGGTCAACAGCACCGGCACCCTGCACGTCCTGGACGCGGCCCGCAAGGCCGGCGTCCGCCGGGTGGTCTACGCCGGCAGCGCCAGCGCCTACGGCGGGGCCGACGACCCGGCCGGCCAGGACGAGGACACCCCCCTGCGGGCCCTTTCCCCCTACGCCGCCGCCAAGCTGGCCGGCGAGTTCTACTGCCAGGCGTTCGCCGCGGTCTACCCGCTCGAAACGGTCCGGCTGCGGTTCTTCAACGTCTTCGGCCCCCGCCAGCGGGCCGACAGTCCGTACTCGGGTGTTATCGCCCTGTTCACCGCCGCCCTCACCGCCGGCCGCACCCCCACCGTCTTCGGCGACGGCCTCCAGTCCCGCGACTTCGTCTCCGTCGCCGACGTGGCCAAGGCCCTGACGCTGGCCGCCGACACCCCCGGCGTCTCCGGCCGGGTGTACAACGTCGGGACCGGCCGGAGCGTCACCGTCCTCGACCTGATTGCTACCCTGAACAAGCTGCTGGGCACCAATGCCCAGCCGAGCTTCGGGCCGACCCGGGCCGGGGACGTGCGGTTCTCGAAGGCCCGGATCGAGCGGATTACCGCCGACCTCGGCTACCGGCCGACGGTCAGCTTCGAGGACGGCCTCCGACAGACCATGACCTGGTACAAGGCGATCATGTAGCCGGCACTGGATTGTCATACTAACTTCCTTTCCGGTCGGGGGTTCGGGACTGATGCGGCCAAAACCGCAGGTATGACCCCCCTCCCCCCCTCTTTTTTCTCGGCCACACCCCTTCAGTCGTAACTCTCTACCGGATAAGCCTTTCTTGTGAACAATCACGGGTCCTGAGTGCAGCCGGGCTGTCATGTTCACCCGTACTCCCGGCCACAACCCGTGATCCCTCCTGCCCTTCGGCTGCGATCGGTGCATTGCCGTGGGCGGTCATGCTCGACCCCTCGGTGTCCGCCGTGCGAATCCGAACGACCGTCGGTCGGGCAATCGCGTCGTTCATCCCATTACCTCGCTTGGCCGGCCGCGCGGCGTCCGGAGCCAAGTCGGTCGGTCGGCCCCGCGACCGATCCCGATCACTCACTATACAAGTAGACACTAACATTCTCCGGGTGTCAAACCCGGCAGACCGGATCGTTTGGCCCCGCCCCCGGGCCGATCGGCCGTTATCCCGTCGGGGGTCTGCGCCGGCGCGAATTGGGGTAGGCGGCGGGCGGAGATTGGCGTACCGTCGCGGCCCGTCGGCGGGCGCCCCGGCCGGCGGGGAAGGATTCCAACCCAGGTCTCCCGATGACCCGATCCCTGGTCGGCCCGGCCCTGGCGGCGCTGAACCCGGCGGCCCTCGCCGCCAAGCTCGTCGGGGTGCCTCCCGCCCCGGCCGGGGTCACGGCCGCGTCGTTCGTGGCCAGCTTCGACGTGGAGGAGCACCACCGGATCGAGGCGGCGGCCGACCTCGTCGTCCCGGCCGCCCTCCGCCGGGAGTACGGTCGGCGGATGGACCTCTGCACCCGCCGGCTGCTCGACGACCTGGCCGCGGCCGGCGTGACGGCGACGTTCTTCGTGGTCGGCGACATCACCCGGACCCGGCCGGGGCTGATCCGCGCGATCCACGCGGCCGGGCACGAGGTCGGGTCGCATAGCTGGGACCACCGGCGGATTCACCGGCTGACGCCGGCCGAGTTCCGCGACGACCTCCGGCGGAGTAAGGACGCCCTCGAACAGGTGATCGGCGGGCCGGTGTACGGGTTCCGCGCCCCGACGTTCAGCGTCGTCCGGCAGACCGGCTGGGCGGTCGACATCCTGGCCGAGTGCGGCTTCCTGTACGACAGCTCGGTGTTCCCGGTCCGGCACGATCGGTACGGGGTCCCGGACGCCCCGCGGGGGCCGTTCGTGGCGGCCGGGCACGCGCGGGACATCCTCGAACTGCCGCTGTTGACGTACCGGGTCGCCGGGCTGAACCTGCCGGTGGCCGGGGGCGGGTACTTCCGGCTGTTCCCGCCGGCGGTGATGCGGGCCGGGCTGCGGCAGGCGGCGGCGAGGCCGGCCCTGGCGGTCGGGATACTCTACTTCCACCCGTGGGAGTTCGACCCCGACCAGCCGCGGCTGCCGCTGGGGCGGGTAGCCCGGTGGCGGACGTATGTGGGGGTCGGCCGGACGACGGCCCGGCTGCGGGAGCTGCTGCGGGCGTACCCGTTCCGCCGGGCGGTGGACGTGGCCCGGGAACTCCGGGCGGTCGAGGACTCGTTGCCGCGGTTCTCGGTGGTCGGGGAGCCGAAGGAGAGGGGCCGGGCGGTGACAGTCGCTGGTGCCAGGTAGGGTGTGTCGAGCGGTCCGTCCGCGGACCGCGGCGACGCACCATCCGCATCCCCGTGGTGGGGCGTCCCGAGCCTGCGGCTCGCTCGACCCACCCTACTACTCGGCCCCCGGGCGTTGGGCGGCCGCGGGGCGAGGCGCGACGATGGACGAGGGACTTGCCGGGCGCATCGCGGCCCTGGTCGACGCCCGCCGGGCGGGAACACAGGGGTCTGATTGGGAGCGAGCGTTGGCCGCCCGGTTCGGCGGGCTGGCGGTGTACGGGGACATCGGCGGGTCACTGGTCGTCCGACCGGACGGGTCGGTCCTGTGCGTCGGCCACGACGACGGGCGGGCCGAGGACGCCGGGCCCGGCTGGCGAACCCTCGCCCTCGCGGCAGCCGGCGACCACTTCCCCGAGCTGGCCGCCCTCATCCCCGGCCGCCCCCGTCCTCCGCCCCGTGCGGGTGGTGTGGCGGGGGCGGGTGCCGGCACTGCTTCGGCCGGGGGTGGCTGCCGACGGACCTCGGTTGAAACCCAGGCCAGTTGGCACCCGGCCACACCGCGTTAACTCACTTCCCCTCGTCACCCGCCCCGCCGGCCTTCTTCCTTTTCCTGGCCGCCCACCCGGCGGCCGCGGCCAGCCCGGCCATGCCGGTCACCAGCGTCGACGGCTCCGGCACCCCGGTCGGGTGGGGCGGCGGGGGCGGGGGCGGCGGAGGTGGCTCGGGCGGCGGGGGGACGATCGTCCCGCCCCCCGTATCCACCGGGGGGACCACGATCACCCCGCCCGGCTCGTCCGGCGGGACGATCACCGTCGGCGTCTGGGGCCGCGGCCAGATCGGCGGGAACAGGGCTGAGGCCGTCGGGCTGGTGGCGGTGAACGCCACCGCCGTCAGGGTCGCCGTCGGGACCAACTTCTTCCACCGGCGGGGGGTCATGATCTCCTCCGTCGCCCGTCTTGCCCGGGTTCCACCCCTTCCTTCGGACCGGCCGGTCGCCCGACTCCAGCCAAACGCGCCGGTCGTACCGGTCGGGCCGGAAGGACGCGGGAGATCGTGGAACCGGGCGGATTACGCCCCGCCGGAGGAAAAGGGGTGCTGGGGCGGGGCGGGCGGCGGCCGAAAGGAGGAGGTGACGGGAACTGTCAGGGTTGGCAGCACAGGCCGGGAGGCCTGTGCCACCAGGAGCTAGGCCCAGGCAGGAGTGCCTGTGCCACCGGGGCCAAACCGACGCACGACCCGCTGCCGGGGTGTCAGGAGGACCGCACCGTGCGCCGCGTACTGCTCGGCGGGTTGGGGTTGGCACTCGGGGTGGTGGCCGGCCCG
>JAIEQN010000752.1 GCA_019747685.1 Gemmataceae bacterium | reverse complement strand
TCCCGTCGCCCCAGCAGTCCTCCGCCAGGCAGCCCCGGTGGTCCACCTGGAACCGGTAGTACGTCTGGTAGTCCCGGTCCATGTCCAGCACGATGTCCACCCGGTCGTGGCCCGACAGGTCGGCGTCCCGGCCCCGCTTGCCGGCCGCCGGCACCGCCTTCCCGGCCGGCTCCGCACACGACACCCCGATGTAGACGAACTGCCCGTCGTAGGCGAATCGGGCCTCCGTCTTGTACCCGTCGTCGGCGTCGCCCCCGACCGCCAGCGGCTCGGCCGCCTGCCAGCAGGCGTCGTCCAGCTTGCCGTCGAGGAACGGCCGGGTGTCGGTGTGCCGGCACGCCCCGACCGGCTTCGGCGGCTTCGGGAAGGCCGTCTTGTCCGACAGCCACAGCTCGGCCGCCAGGCAGTCTCGCCACGGGTCGGTGCCGGGCGGCGTGGTCTTGGCCGCCGGGTTCGCCTTGAAGTAGTCGCGGACGTACTGCTCGGCGTCGGCGTGCCGGCCGACCTGCCGGCGGGCGGCCAGCAAGCCCAGGGTGGCCGACGGGTCGCGGGCGTAGGCCGGGCCGAACGCCGCCAGCCGCGGCTCCAGGTCGAGGGCCGCCTGGTGCCAGCGGACGATCATGTTCTGGTCGTACATCCGGTACGCGTCCTCGGTCGCGGTGGCCGCCTGCGCCGGCCCGAGGGTGCCCCCGACCCCGCCGGCCCGGATCACCCGCGACCCGTCCCCGGTCGGCTCGAACCCCACCCGCCCGAAGGCGACCTTCTGCTTGACCTCCTCCCGCCGGCGGGTCTCGGTCCCGGCGTGGTAGCGGACCAGCCAGCGGTAGGCGTCGACGGCCAGCGGGTGGCCGGGGTGGTGGGCGGTCAAGAGGGCGAACACCTCCCGGGCCTCGGCCCACTTCCCGGCCCGGGCGAACTGTGAACCCACCGCGTAGATCGTCCGGGCCGCGGTGTCGTCCGGCATCCGCTTGACTTCCTGACCGAGGGCGGCAATGGCCTTGTCGGCCCCGGCCAGCTCGGTGTCCGGCGAGGCGGCCAGGGCTTCCAGGTTGCGGCGGGTCTGGGCCGCCTTCTTCAGTTGCTCGGTGGTATCGGGGTCGAGGCGGTCGGCGGCGGACTCCGGCCGGCGGGCCGCCCCGCCCCGGGCCAGGACGACGCCGTCCATCAGGCCGGCTTGCGATTCCGCACCGGCGAGCCGGTGGGCGACCAGCTTGTAGCACCGCCGATCGACCGAGGGCGCATCCGAGACGACGCGGCCGGCCGGCTCGGCGAATTCCTTCGCGGTCGCCCCGAGGACGGTGTTGAAATCGGCGAGGTCGAGCTTGACCGGGGCCGCCGGGTCGTCCGGGCTGAGGGCGTAGAGCTTCTTCGCCGCCCACGGCTTCAGCCCGAGGTCGTTGATCTGCTCGGGGAAGCAGGCCGGATCGGCGGCCTGCTTGAACGCCTCCTTCGCCGCGTGCAGGACGAGCACGTCGGCCGGCTTGGCGTCGGTCGCCACCACGTCCGTAACGATCACCTCCGGCTGCCAGACCCGGATGGCCAGGACGGCTTGGCGGAGGAGCTGCTCGTTGGCCTTGCCGCCGTGGGCCTCGTCCCACAGGGCGAGGAGGTCACGCGGCGGCAGCCCGTCGGCGTGAGCCGGGCACGGGAAGCACCACACCGATTCGGCCGACACGCCGCCGGCAAGCCGGACCGCCTGCCGCCGCCGGGCCGGGTCGTTGGCCCGCTTCGGGTCGGCGGTCGTGTCCGCCGACGTGACGCTGACGGCCGCGCAGAGGTAGCCGTCGGCACCGCCGAGGAGCGACAGGGTGTCGAGCGGCACGCCCCGGCCGGCGGCGTGGACGAACAGGGCCGCCGCCCGCTGGCCGCCGGCCCGCTGGACCTTCCACGTCTTCCCGCCGTCGGTCGTGCCGGCGATGGTGCCGAACTCGCCGGCCAGCCAGCCGGTTTTGTCGTCCAGGAAGCAGACCGCGTGAACGGCGGCCGCCAGGCCGGTCTTCTGCACGCCCCAGGTCTGGCCGCCGTCGCCGCTGTGCAGCACCACTGACCCCGGCCGGCCGGCCACCCAGACGTGCTGGCCGTGGGCGGCGACGCAATGGAAGTCGCAGTTGGCCAGCGTCGCCGGCGGCAGCCCGAGGTTCACGGAACCCCACTTCACCCCGTCGGTGCTAGAGAGCACGAGGCCGCCGTCGCCGACCGCGAACGACCCGCCCGGCATCGCCTTGACGGCGTGGATCGACCGGCCGCCGAGCGGGTCGAGGTCGGCGTCGGCGTACACCCCGCCCCGGACCGTCCCGAGCTTGGCCCACGCCCCGCCGACGATGCCGGACTTCGGGGTGAGGAAGTCGGCGGCCCTCCAGCCCGGGGCGCGGGGCCCGGCCACCGGCCGCCACGACACCCCGCCGTCGGCCGTCTCGAACATGCCGGACGGGAAGGCGTCCGTCCCGTCGCCGCAGACGAAGCCGGTCCGCTCGTCGAAGAACCGGACGGCGTGCAGCCCGGGCATGACGTTGGTGCCGACCTCCTCCCACTTCAGCCCGCCGTCGGTCGTCTTGAGCATCACCCCGACCGAGACGCCGCCGGGCTGGTCGAGCCGCCCGACCGACCAGCCGGTGTAGGGCGTCTGGAAGTGGACGGCCCGGAGGCTGGCCCGGGTGCCGGTCTTCTGCCGCTCCCAGGAGGCCCCGCCGTCGATCGAGTGCCAGACGACGCCGTCGTCGCCGACCGCCCAGCCTTCGCTCGGGTCGATGAACTGGAGGGCGTGAACGGCCGCGTCGTCGAACGGGACCGGCGGGGCGGCGGCCGCAGGGGCGGCCAAGACGGCGAGGGCGAGTACGGCGAGCCGGGGGTGTCGCATCGACTTCTCCTCGGGGCGGGCCGGAAGCCCGCGAACCGGGGAGATAGGCAATCCCGGCGGGAAGTGCTAGGGGAGTTTCGGGCGTGGTACAATGTCAGCGGACGGCGACTCGTGGAGGGATAAGCTGTGATCGTTTCGGCGAAGGTTATGGCGGTCGGCGGGAACGGCTACCGGGCGTGGTCCGACGCCCCGGTGCCGGCGTCGGCCGAGGCCGCAACCCGCGAGGAAGCGCTGGCCAAGCTCCAACAGGACATCGAAGAACAGATGCGGGGAGGGGTCGAAGTGGTCCCCCTGCGGATTCGCTTACCGAGGACCAAGCCCCTCTGGCCGGACAACGAGCTGACGCGAGACCTGCTGGCCGAGATCGCCGCCGCACGGGCCGCCGACGACCTCGCGCCAGAGCCGTGGGCCGATCTTCCCGGGGAGGAACCGGCCCCGTGATGACCTACTTGGTCGATACGGATACGTTCTCGCTTTACGCGGCCGAACACCCGAAGGTCGTGCCGGCCGTGATGCGGTACAGGAAGACTGACTCGGTCGTACTGCCCGTGATCGCGGTCCGGGAGGTGTGGCGGGGACTGGTGGCGCTGGTCGACAAGGCCCGGACCTCGGAGCGCGAGGCGGCGGCTTACGACCTGATGACCGAGACGGTCAACGACCTCCGCGAGTGGCCGGTGGTCGGCTTCCCGCTCGCCGCCATCCGGCGGTACGTCGAGTTGAAGCAGCAAAAACTGAACGTCGGGGCCAACGACCTGAAGATCGGGGCCATCGCCCTCGAAGCCGGGGCGACCGTGGTCACCCGCAACCGCCGCGACTTCGGACGCATCCCCGGCTTGCAGATCGTCGATTGGTCCGCCTGAACGCGACTCATCCCCCGAACAGCCGGTGGAGGGGTTCGCCGGTGGCCAGCCGGTGCGGCCGGCCGGCCGGGTCGACGATCTCGGCCGCCGGGTCGAGGCCGAACCGCCAGAAGATCGTCGCGGCCAGGTCGCCGGGCGTCACCGGGTCGGCCGCCGGGTACGCCGCCAGCCGGTCGCTCCGGCCGTAGACCGCCCCGCCGACCACCCCGCCGCCGGCCAGCATCACCGAGTAGCAGTCCGGCCAGTGGTCCCGCCCGGCCGAGGTGTTGATCCGCGGCGTCCGGCCGAACTCGCCCGTCACCACCACCAGCGTCGAGCCCAGTAGGCCGCGGTCGTCCAGGTCCTCGATGAGGGCCGACAGGCCCTGGTCGAACAAGGGCAGCAGGTGCGTCTTATGCTGGTTGCCGCCGTTGAAGTGGGCGTCCCAGTTCTGGCCCTGCTGGCGGCAGTCGGTGACGTTGACGAACGGCACCCCGGCCTCGACCAGCCGGCGGGCCAGGAGGAAGTTCTGGCCCCGCATCTCCCGGGCGTAGCCCATCTCGGCCCCGTTCAAGCCCCCGCCGCCCTCGCCGACGGCCGCCGGCCCCGGCCCGAACCCGTACCGGTCCCGCACCCGGGCCGGCTCGCCGGACAGGTCGAGCGCCCGGCGGAGGGCTTCGGAATCGAGCAGCCGGTAGGCCCGGTCGTACACCGGGCCGAGCCCGTCCGGGCCGGGCGTCGGCGGCCGCATGGCGTCGAGCAGCCGTCGCCGGCCGCGGAACCGCTCGGTCCCGATCCCGACCGCCGGGGTGAAGAAGTCGGCCCGGTACTGGCGGGTGGCGGGGTCCACCTCGATCCGCACCGGGTCGTAGGCCGAGCCGAGGAACCCCGCCCCCTGACACGGCACCTCGACGACGTTGCGGAAGGCGAACGGGAGCGACGCGAACGGCACGTCGGTCGGCCGGCCGGGCCGCAGCCGGGCGACGGCGCTGCCGTAGCACGGGAATGTCTGCGGCTGGGGGGCGAACAACTCCCGGTCGGTGCCGTCGAGCGGGCGACCCGTGAGGGCGTGGATGGCCGCCGAATCGTGCAGCCGGGCGGTGTGGGACATCGTCCGCACGAGGGCCGACCGGTGCATCAGCCGGGCGAGCTTCGGCAGGTGTTCGGCGATGCGGACGCCGGGGGCCGAGGTGGCGATGGGCTGGAACGGCCCGCGGACCTCGGCCGGGGCGTGGGGCTTCGGGTCGAACGTTTCGAGCTGGCTCGGGCCGCCGTAGAGGAAGACCAGGATGCAGGCCCGGATCGGCGACCGTTCAACGACCGGCGACGCCGCTTGCGCGCGCCACAGACCGCCGAGGGTCAGGCCGAGGCCGCCGGCCCCGAACTCCAGCAGCCGGCGGCGGGTCACGAGGTCGGCGGCGTCCCGCATGGGGGCGACCCGGGGCGTGGAGGCGGGTGGGTCGACACGCCGCGGAGGGCGGTCGGGTGGGAGCTGTTAGGGTAACGGACGAGCGGGTGGGGGGCGAGGAAAAAGTGCTGCGGGCGAATACCGCCCCGGGGTTTCACCCCGGGCTATGTTGCGGCAGCCCTTCAGGCTGCGAAGACGAGCCAGACCCCGAAGGGGTCACACGCCGTAGCCCGGGGTGAAACCCCGGGGCGGGCTACCACCGCCACTCGACCCCGAACTGGAGGCCGTGGATCGACAGGTTGTCCTCCTTGAACGTCGGCCGCGGGCGGAACTGGCCGGAGAACGGTGGCACCCGCCCGGTCGGGTCGGTCGGCGGGTTCGGGATCAGGGTCACGTCCACCACCCGGTCGATCTGGTCGCCCGGCCGGATCACGTTCGACCAGTACAGGAAGTTGTACCCGACGTAGGCCTTGAACGTCGGGGTGATCCAGACCCCGAGGTTCACCGTCGCCTCCGGCACCACGCTGAACCGGTCCCGCTCGAAGTGGCCGAGGTTCGGGCCGGTCGCCAGGAGCCCGCCGACGAACCGCTGCGGGGCCTCCCCCGGCCGCTGGACCACCTGCGACCCGGCGATGTCCAGCACCTGCCGGGTGTTGCCGAGGGCGACGGACGCCCGGCCGTCGAGGGAGAGCCGGCCCCAGTTCCGCTCGGCCGCGTACCCGAGCTGCCCGCCGTTGAACCGGTTCCTGGTGCGGAACTGGTCCTGGACGAACACCCGGGTGCCGGGCGGGTCGGCCGGGTTGCCGGCCAGCGAGGTGATGGTCTCGTTAATCGTCAGGTCCTCGTTCAGCCCGAGGAACCGGTAGCCGGCGAACACCTCCTGGCGGAAGTCGCACCGCTTACACAGGGCGTGCCGGAGGTTCGCGTCGAACCCCCACAGGTAGCTGTTGGCCTCGATGTCCAGCCGCCCCTGGGCGAACCCCGGCAGCGACACGATCTCGCCGAACTCCATGCCGCCGTCGTTGGGGGCGAAGAACGGCCGGGTCAGGGTCGGGATGGCATTCCCGTCGAACGACCGCCGCTCGGTCTGCCGGCCGAGGAAGAAGAAGCTGCCGTCGACCCCGCCGGAGCCGCACTCCTGGAACCAGTACCCGCCGCGGACCCGGAACCCGTTGCGGAGGGCGTCGCCGAACTCGCCCGGGCCGAGCAGGGTCTGGGTCCCCGGCTGGCCGAGGAACCCGAGGCCGCCGGGCGTCGTCGAGGTCGTCACCAGGGCCGGAATTTGCTGCGGGTTGACGAACCAGAGCAGGTATTCGAGCCGCAGGTCGACCCGGTCGATCGCGGGCTCGCCCGGGGTGTCGTCGCCGAACAGTCCGGCCAGCCGCCGGGGTCGGTCGCGGTCCGGCCCCCAGCCGTCGCCGTGGACCAGCTCCCGCAGCCGCGGGTAGTCCCGGGACAGGCTGACCGGCGGCGACCCCCAGGTGCCGTGCTTGCCCGGGACGACGGCCCCGGCCGGGACCATCAGCTC
>JAIEQN010000270.1 GCA_019747685.1 Gemmataceae bacterium | reverse complement strand
GGAGGAGCTGGGCCGGGCGCTGACCGTCCGGGGGGCGGTGCGGGCGGCCGCCGCCCGGGCGGCCGGGCCGGTCCCGGACCTCCCGGGGCTGGCGCGGGCCGAGGCCGACCTGTACCGGGCGGTCGGGTTGCTGGAACTGCTGGCCGGCCGGTTCCCCGGGCTGCACGAGCCCCGGGGGCTGCTCGGGGACGCCTGGGCCGCATTGGTCCCGCTCGCCGACGACCGCGCCGCCGTCGGGACGCTGCTCGGGGTGCCCGGCGACCCGTGGGCCGGGGTCGGGGCGGCGGCGGTCAACCGGGAGAACCTGCTGACCCGCGTGCAGAAGGCAGCGGCGTCGTACCGGAAGGCGGCGGCCCGGTGCCGCGAGTGCCCCCACTACCCCCGCCGGGCCGAGGAACTCCGGCGGGACTGGCCGGCGGCGGCGGAGTGGGTGGAGGGGCAGCGGCAGGCCCGGATGGCCGACCGGGAGTAGCCCGGCCGTGTCAGTCCCCGTCCCCGTACAACTCGACCTCGGTTTCGACCGTGGTGGGGTTCACGTCCCCGACGCTGACGGAGCAGAGGACCGGGGCGGCGTGGGCCCGGTCCTTCGATCTGTCCGGGAGCATCGGCTTGACCGTGTCGTCCGCCTTCTGCCCCTCGTCCGCCTTCTTCGCCGGAGGGATCTCCGGCCCGGTCTTGGAGTAGGTCAGCCTGACCACGGCGACGACCCGCTTGCCCTCCCGTTCCGCGGTGTCCAGAACCTTCCCGTCCCAGACGACGCCCTTCTCGGCGACGCCCTTCGCCTTGAGCCGCTCGACCTTGACCTTGGTGTCCTTCTCCAGCTTGTCGGCCGGGCCGATCAGGATCAGGTAGCTGACCTTGCCGGGCTGTTGCTTCAGCCGGCTCGTCCCCAGGGTCAACTCGTTCATCGCGTCCGCTCCCGAGGTGTGGTCCGCCGGCCGGTCAGTCCCCCTCCCCGTCCCCGTAGAGGTCGACATCGGCGTTGGTGTTCACCTGCCGGCCGTCGATCGTGATCGAGCACCGGATGTTGCGGATGTCCTTGTCCTCGCTCTTCTTCGGTTTGACCTCGATCGGCTCCGGGCCGTCGTTGGCGTACGTCACCTTCACCACCGCCGCCACCCGGTTGTTGGCCCGGGGGACGGAGTCCACCACCGTTCCGGTCCAGACCGCTTTCGGGACGCCGTTCTGCTCGATCCTGACCGCCTTGTCCTTGGGCAGGTCGCCCGCCGGGCCGACCAGGACGTACAGGCTGTCCTTCCCCCGCCGCTGCTTCAGCCGGTTCTTGGCCGTGGCCGTCACGTCGTTCGCCATGTCCGCTCCTGGTGGGGCCGTCGGCCCGGGTCAGTTCTCGTCGCTGTCGTCGTACAGGTTGATGATGACGCCCCGCTCCGGGGTCATCGGGGTGATCTCCACCCCGTCGATGGAGATCGAGCAGCGGACCGGGAGGATCGACCGAAAAGTATCGAAGTCGGTCTGGGCCAGCAGCCGCCCCTTGTACTCGACCCGGAGGAGGGCGATTACCCGGTTGTTCGTCCGCGGGTCGACCTTGAGGACGGTCCCCTCCCAGAAGATCGTCAGGTCGGTGCGGTAGTCGATCCGGACCAGTTTGTCGGCCAGGATGTCGCTCCCCAGGACGGTCAGGTAGCTGAACGGGCGGTTCGGGTGGCTGGTAACCGCCTTCAGGCCGGTGACGGCGAGCTTGTGGAACGTGGGCATGGGTACGGGCTCGCTTGGGGGCGGTCGGCCGCCGGTACGGGGATGATCCCGGGTTGATTGTTTTCGGCCGGCGCTCGTGCGGTCAAGAGAAAAGTCAGCGGAATTTCGTCACCGGCCGTCCGTATCCTGAACCCCTCACCCGCCGGAGGAGCCGCCATGTCCCGCCAGCCGTCGGTCCTGATCACCGGGGCGTCCGGGGAGATGGGCCACGGCCTCATCGCCCGGCTGGCCGCCGCCGACCCGGCCCGGCCGGTCATCACCCTCGACCTGAACCCGCTCGGCCCCGACCTCGGCCCGAAGGTCCGTCACCAGTTCGTCGGGTCGGTCCTCGACCGCGAATTGCTCGACCGCATCCTGGCCGAGTACGCCGTCGAGCGGGTGTTCCACCTCGCCGCCCTGCTCAGCACCCGGAGCGAGTTCAGCCCGGCGCTGGCCCACAAGGTCAACGTCGAAGGCACCCTGAACATGCTGGAGTTCGCCCAAAGGCAGGGCGAGAGCCACGGCCGGCCGGTCGTCTTCTTCTACCCGTCGAGCATCGCCGCCTACGGGCTGCCGAGCCTGGAGGTGAAGGCGGCGGCCGGTAAGGTGGCCGAGGACCTGTACAACGTGCCGACCACCATGTACGGGGCGAACAAGCTGTACTGCGAACACCTCGGGCGGTACTACGGCCGGCACTTCAAGCAGCTCGCGGCCGACGGCCCGGCCGGGAAGGTGGACTTCCGGTGCATCCGGTTCCCGGGGCTGATCTCGGCCGTCACCGTGCCCAGCGGCGGGACCTCGGACTACGCCCCGGAGATGACCCACGCGGCCGCCGCGGGCAAGCCGTATGCCTGCTTCGTCCGGTCGGACACCCGCATCCCGTTCATGGCCATGCCCGACGCCGTCGACGCCATCCTGCGGCTGGTGGACGCCCCGCGGGAGCGGCTGACGCGGACGGTGTACAACATCGGGGCGTTCGCCCCGAGTGCGGGGGAGGTGGAGGCGGTGGTGCGGCGGGCGTTCCCGCGGGCCGAGATCACGACGGCGGTGGACGCCAAGCGGCAGGCGATCGTGGACTCGTGGCCGGCCGACGTGGACGACTCGGCGGCCCGCCGGGACTGGGGCCACGCCCCCCGGTACGACTTCGCCGGGGCGTTCGGCGAGTACCTGATCCCGACCATCCGGGAGCGGTATGCTTAGGCCGGTGCCGAGGACCGCATCCGACGGACTTGCTCGTAAGCCGCAAGCCCGGCTTCGAGTTCGGCTAACCGGAGGCGTAGTTCCAGGCGGGTCAACTCGTCATGGTCGGCGTACTCGATCTGCTGGGAAGCGTACTGGGCGAGTTCCCGGACGACGGGTTGGAGCTTTCGAAACAAGAATTCCGTAACCCGCGGGTCGCTCGCCCAAGCCGGCCCGCCGGGACTCGCCGACCGCAGGTGATTCACCTTCTCGGTGTACTCCGTAAGCAGCCCCAGTAGGCCCGCCGCCTGCTTGTCGAGCGCAGCGGAACCCGCCGTACCGTTGGCTGGCCTCCTAACCTTGCCCACGCGATCCCTCCCAACGACGGAGTGAGTCGAACACCTCAATCAGCTTCCGCAGGTGAACGACATACCCTCCGTGATCATACCCGGCGGTGTTGGTCCGGAGCAACTCGCCCGCTCCAGTCGAGAAGTTGGCGATCACCAGCGAGGCGAAGCAGAACTCGTGGCGGAACTGTACTGCACCGTGCTGGGCTGCGATCTTCCCCACCTCCGCCGCCCATTCCCCGTCCCGGTAGTGGGCTTCGACTACCCCGCGTTGGTCCCACCACAGGTCCTGCTTGGTCACCAGGGTCAGGAGCCACATCTTCTGCCGATTGGCGGCGAGGTGCGGGGCCAACTGCCTCAGCACGCGCAGTTCCTCCACCCGGCGGTCGCCGAGGAAGGCTTCGAGGAATACGTTCTTGCCGCGGGTGTGGAGCTTGTGTTGCTTGTAGCTGATCTTCCCGAGGCTGTGGTACCCGTAGGCGTTGAGGACGATGACGCCCCGGAACTTCCCGCCGGCGATGTCGGCGTACAGGTCGTTCCAGGTCGCCGCCCGCTTGTGTTCTTGGCCCGGTGGGATGACGAGCCGGACGCCGGTCCCGTCATCCCCTTCCGGTTCGAGAACGAACCCCTCCGTGTCCAGGCTCTCGTCGTACTCGCCCGGCGGGTGAACGAGTAGGTCGAACTGGCCGGAGAGGAAATGCCCGAGGGTTGACTTACCGACTCCGCCCGGTCCGATGATGAGGATGCCGGGTTGGTCGTCGGCCGGATCGGATGGGGATGGGCCGTCCGGTCGCTTGATTCCCCGGAACCACGAGTATAGCGAGACGAGAGCGTTGGCGATCTCGTCCCGACGGTTCCAGACCCAGTTCGCGATCTTCCCACCGGCCTCGTCGGACAGGCCCTGGGTGTGGTCGGCCATTGGAACCTCGGAGGCCGGGCGTACCTACACCGGCTCATTCTGGCGCGGTCAAGGCGCGGCGGTCAAGCCGTATTCCCGCGTCCGGAGCTGTTGCATCCGCTTGAGGCCGCCGCAGCGGTCGAGGTACTCGGCGAAGTCCGGCACCCCGAGGATGTGGTCGTCGAGGAACTGGGCGAACGCGGCCGGGTCCTTCTCGACTTCGAGCCACAGCCGCAGGTGGTCCTCGTCGGAAAAATACTCGCCCGGCATGTTCCCCGGATAGCTGCCGAACGGCACCTCGCACACCGCGTCGACGCACAGGAACGGAATGAGCGTCCGGTGCGGCTCCCGGCGGAACTCGTCGTCGGGCACCAGCCGCTCGCAGGTGACGATGACCCGCTTCGAGGCCCGGGCCAGGTCGATGTCGGCGACCGACGTGCCGGCGAACCGGGCGTTCCCGAACCGGTCCGCCTCGTGGACGTGGATGGCCGCCACGTCCGGGTACAGGGCCGGGATGGCGGCCAACTTCGCCCCGGTGAACGGGCAGTCGATGACTTTCGCCGGCGAGTGGGAAAGCGTGTCGGTCCCGAGCAGGCTCCGGGCCGGGACGAACGGCACCCCCATCGCGGCGGCCGTGAACCGCAGGGCCAGGGTGTAGTTCGACCACTCGACCACCTCGACCGTCCCGGACTCCAGCACCCGCCGGGCGTGCGGCGACAGCCCGCGGGCCTCCAACCCGACGACGTAGGCCGCATCCACCTTCGCCAGGAGTTGCCCCCGGCCGGTCAGGTTGCCGGCGCAGAGAATCTGGAAGTCGTGGGTGGAGGTGTGGCCGGCGAAGGCCAGGTTCTGCTTCCGCTGCCGCAGGACCTCGTGCAGCACGGCCGTGGGGATGCGGTTGGTGCCGAACCCGCCGGCGGCGAAGTAGTCGCCGTCGTGAATCAGCCGGGCGACCGCGTCGGCGACGGTACACCGCTTGTCCGCCAGCCCGCGGGGCTTGGCGGCGAAGGCGGCCCGGGCGGCGTCCGGGTCGGGGGAGGCGAAGAGCGCGGGTGTCATGGCGAACCCCGTAAGCCCCGGCACGGCGGTGCCGGGGCTTGGAGTCTACCGCCGCCGGTACTCCCGCACCAGTTGCCGGAACCGGGGGTCCTTGCGGATCGAGTCCAGGTCCTGGTCCTCCTCCATGTACCGGAAGTCGCGGTAGCCCAGCTCGACCGCCTTGCGGAGGGTGTGCAGGGCCAAGTCCGGCTGCCGCAGCAGGGCGTACCGGCAGGCCAGGTTGTAGTGGGCGGTCGGGTCGGCCGGGCGGAGGGCCACCAGCCGCTTGTCCACGACCAGCCCGTCCTGGAGGCGGCCCTTGGTGGTCAGGTTGCTGGCCTGGGCCCGGAGGACCTCGTGGAACTCCGGGCTTGAGGCGATTAGCCGCTGGTAGAACTCGACCTCGAAGTCGAGCTGCGGGCGGCCGGCGAGCAGGGCGAGCACCGACCCGGGCGGGAAGGCGTCGTCCGACGACGGGGGGCTGGGGCGCTTGCTGGGGTGCGGCACGGTGGTCCCCTGCTGGCAACGGGTGGACCGGGCGGGCTGCGGGCGAGAGGCGAGCCCGCCGCCCCACCGGGATTATACCACGCCCGGGAGTGGGTTCAATTCGGGGGCGGGTGCACGGCCCGTGCCGGGGGGCCGGGGGCGCCGGCCAGGTTGCCCCGCCCCCCGAACCGGCACCGCCGGTATCGTTTTCGCACCGCCGGCCGGGGATGGCACTTGGACCCGGGCCGGACTTGAACGAAAATGGGTCGGAACCGGATTCCCGCGCGCCCGCCCGAGGAACCACCCGTGGCCGTGCCCCCGTTTACCTATAACTCGTTCTCGAACCTCCCGCCCCCGCCCCCCCCGCCGCCCCAGCCGGCCCGGGGGAAGACTCCGCCTCCGCCCCCGACCCGCCCGGACCCGCCGAAGGCCCCCGACCCGGCCCCGGTGGCGGCCGCCCCGGACCCCGAACCGACCCCTCCCCCCGGCCCCCGCCCCCCGGGGGGGGGGGGGGGGCCAAGCAGACGCTAGCGAAACCGCCGTCTCCGCCCCCCCTGTTCTCCCGGGGGAGGGGGCCGGGGGTCGTGGCCTTGCCCAGCCAACCGCGGCCCCGGCGGTCGCGTCCGTCCGGGTGGTCGAGTCGACCCCGCCCGCCCCGCCGCCGTCGTCCCGCCGGCACTGGCCGACCGCCGGCGGGTTGCTCGGGCTGGCCGCCGGGGTCGGCCTCGGGCTGGCTTACCACGACCGGCTGCCGCCCGAAACTACCCCCCCCGTCGCCGCCGCGAACGCCGGGTCCCCGGCCAAGTCCGAACCGCCCGGCCCGGACCCGGCGGTCAAGAAACTCGAAGACGAGGTGGCCAAGCTCGACTCCGAGCGGAAGCGGCTGGACGGGGAGATCGCCGGGCGGACCCCCGACCCGGACCGGCTGGCCGCCGCCCGGGCCGACCTCGTTCGGGTCCAGAAGCGGCTCGCCGACCTCGACCGCCCGG
>JAIEQN010000461.1 GCA_019747685.1 Gemmataceae bacterium | reverse complement strand
TACGGCCCGCGGCAGCGGCCGGAGATGGGCTACCACCTGTTCATCGACGCCATCCTCCGGGGCCGGCCGATCACCCTGACCGGTGATGGGTTGCAAGTCCGCGGCAACACCTACGTCGCCGACTGCGTCGAGGCCACGACCCGGGCGACCGAGGCCATGCCGGGCGAGGTGTTCAACCTCGGCGGCGGCGAACTCGTCACCGTCGCGGAGGTCATCCGCAGGCTGGAGCGGATCATCGGCCGGCCGGCGGTCGTCGAACGCCACCCGGCCCGACCGGGCGACCAGCTCGCCACCGGGGCCGACGTGACCAAGCTGTACCGCCACCTCGGCTGGAAGCCGACGACATCGCTCGATGAGGGTCTGGCCCGGCAGGTCGAGTGGCAGCGGTCTTTGCTGGCAGACGGGCGGGCGGCCCGGCGGGCCGCGTAGCGCCCCCTCGGCCGGATCGGGCGGGCCGGGCTGCCGGGGTGCGAACAACGCGGATTTGACAACGGCCCGGAGGAGTTTATAGTACAAGTGTACAGTTAGGTTCGCGGCCGGGTCGCCGCGGGCGGTCCGGCGGGCCGAGGTCGAACATGACCGGGTCCGGTCATGCGGGGGTTGCGGTGCAACCCCGGGTCTGGTAACGGTTTCGGCCCCGGCTGGAGGGCGAGCATGCACACCCGGCTGTGATCGGCCGGAGAGAAAACGCCAGCAGTCCTAGCGAAAACACGACGCAAAGGGGTCGCGAAAAAACGAAGGGGGGAGGGGGGTGGCATCCCACCCAACCGGCAGCCGCGCACTCAACTGGCCGCCGACCCCGGGGTTGCGGTCGGGAGACGTGGTAGTCGAGCATGACCGGGTGTGATCGGAAACTGCGGGCATGATAGTCAAAATGGGTATACTATCATATTGAAGTCATATTAGGAGGCGGAGCGGCATGCTCGACTTCCTGAACCGGAACCTGATGCACCCGCTCATGGCCCGGCGGGAGCGGAGCCGGCACCTCGACTACCTGCGGGTGCTGGAGCGGACCCAGTACGACCAGCCGGCGGTCGTCCGGGCTAGGCAGCTCGCCGCCCTCAAGGTCCAGCTCCGACACGCCCACGCCACCGTGCCGTACTACCGGACGGCGTGGCGGGCGGCCGCCGTCCACCCCGAGGACGTGCGGTCGCTGGCCGACCTGGAGGCGTTCCCGGTCGTCACCAAGGCCGACCTCCGTCGGCACGAGCGCGACCTGATCTCATCGGCCTACGACGCGGCCAAGCTCCGCCTCAAGCGGACTTCCGGCTCGACCGGGGTGCCGCTCAACATCCGGATCGACGAGCCGGCGGTGCAGTGGAAGACGGCCTGCACCATCCGGTCCGACCAGTGGTCCGGGTGGCGGCTCGGGCAGCGGGTGGCGAAGGTCTGGGGGAACCCGGAGTACCGCCAGTTCGGCCTCAAGGGGTGGCTCCGCAACCTCCTGCTCGACCGGGCCGTCTACCTCGACACACTCGACCTGACGGCCGACCGGATCGCCGAGTTCGCGAAGGCCATCCGCCGGCACCGGCCGGGGCTGATCTTCGGCCACGCCCACTCGCTCTACCTGCTGGCCTGTTCGCTGAAGAAGGCGGGGGTGGACGACATCCGGCCGAACGGCATCGTCTCGACGGCGATGATCCTGCACGACTGGCAGCGGGCCGTCATCGAGCAGGTCTTCGGCGTCCCGGTCACCAACCGGTACGGGTGCGAGGAGGTCAGCCTGATCGCCTCCGAGTGCGAGGCCCACCACGGCCTGCACCTGAACGCCGACTCGGTCCACGCCGAGGTGCCAAAGGACGGCCGGCTGCTCGTCACCGACCTGACCAACCGGGCCATGCCGCTGATCCGCTACCAGGTCGGCGATGTTGTGGTACCGTCCGGCGGGCGGGATTGTCGCTGCGGCCGGGGGCTGCCGCTGATCGAGCGGGTCGAGGGGAGGGAAGCCGACTACGTCATCACCCCGGCCGGGCGGCTCATCAGCGGCATCTCGCTGACCGAGAACTTCGCCCTGCTGATCCCGGGCACGGCCCAGGTGCAGATCGTGCAGGAGTCGCTGTCCCACCTCCGCATCCGGATGGTGTCCGACGCCGGGTTCGGAGACGCCGGCCGGCGCAAGGTGGCCGGGCTGGTCCGGGAGGTGTTCGGCCCGGGCGTCCGGTTCGACCTGGAACTGGTCGACGCCATCCCGCAGGAGCCGTCCGGGAAGTACCGGTTCTGCATCTCCCACGTCGCCCGCGACCACCTCCAGGCCCTGAGCGCGTGAGGGTCCGGTGGCACAGGCCTCCCGGCCTGTGCGGCTGTCCCTGCACAGGCCGGGAGGCCTGTGCCACCAACCCCCGGTGACGATGACCCCGTCCGTGTCGGTAGTGATGGCGGCCAGGAACTACGCCCGGTTCCTGCCACAGGCGGTCGAGTCGGTGCTTACCCAGACGGTGACGGACTGGGAACTGGTGATCGTCGACGACGGGTCGTCGGACGACACCCCGGCCGCGGCCCGGCCGTTTTTGGCCGACCGCCGGGTCCGGTACGTCCGGGCCGACCGGCTCGGCCAGCCGCGGGCCAAGAACCTCGGGGTCGGGCTGACCCGGGGCGAGTTCGTCGCCTTCCTCGACGCCGATGACATCTGGCACCCGGCCAAGCTCGAACGCCAGCTCCCGCTGTTCACCGCCAACCCGGGGGTCGGGGTGGTCCACTGCGGGCGGGCGGTGATCGACGAGGCCGGGCGGCCGGTGGACCGGTCGGCCCCGGCCGGGCCGCGGGGCCGGGTGTTGGCCCCGCTGTTCGTGTACAACTCGGTCTGCTTCTCGTCGGTGGTGGTCCGGCGGCGGGTGTTCGAGCACGTCGGCGGGTTCGACCCGGTCTGGGATTTGGCCATCGACTACGACTTCTGGCTGCGGGTGGCGAGGCACTACGAATTCGACGGGGTGGACGAGGAACTGGTGCTGTACCGCACCGGCCACGGCAACCTGTCGAAGAAGCTGTCCGACCGGGTGGCCACGGCCCTGTCGATCATGCACCGGGCGGAAGGGCGGTACGGTGTGGCCGAGACCGTCCCGGCGGCCGTCCGGGACGAGGCCTACGCCTCGACCTGTCGGACGATGGGCTACGTCATGCGGGGTGCGGAGCCGCTGGCCGCGGCCGGGTGGTACGGGCGGGCGCTCGCCCGCCGGGCCGGCCGGTTCACGTCACTGAAGGGGTTGGCGTCGTGTCTGGTGCGGGCGGCCCGCCGCCGGTCGGCCGGGTCGGCGGAAAATGCCACCGAAAATATCTGACCGGTTGACACGGGCGCTGCATTTCTTACCGACGTCGGGCCTCGGCCCGGCAGGGGCTGCCGACCCCGACACGACTCGCGTCGTGCCCCCCACCTACGAGACACACCGATGTTCGATACCAACCGCACCCGGCTCGGCTGCGAGGCCCTGGAAGCCCGCGACACCCCGGCCGGGAACGTGGTCGCCACCCTCAGCGGCGGGTCCTGGTACCTCCGCGGTGACGCCGCCGGCAACGAGATCAACGTCGTCCGGGACGGTTCCGGGAACGTGACCGTGTACGGGGTGGGCGGGACGACGATCAACGGCCAGGCGTCGGTCAACCTCGGGCCGGTGTCCACCAGCGGCTGGAGGCGGACCGGCATCTACGTCGACCTGGGTGCCGGGAACGACTACCTGGAGACGCACGGGATGGCCGTCCCGTCGCGGAACGTCGAGCGGTTCGGCGGCGACTACCTCGGGCCGGTCGCCTACTGACCCACGCACACGAACGCCGCGGGCGGGGCGGCTGATCCGCCCCGCCCGCGGCGTTCGTGTGCGTGGGTCAGGCGAACAGCTCGGCGATCGGCCGGCCACGGGAGATCGGCAGCGGCCGGTTCAACTTGTCGGCGATTTCGGTCTCCGGGTCCAGGCCGAGGGCGGCGAACATGGTCGCGGCCAAGTCCTCCGGCCGGGCTTGCCCAACCGTCGGGTAGGCACCCAGCCTATCACTGGCCCCGTACACGAACCCCTTTTTCATACCGCCCCCGGCCAGCACCGCGCAGTAGCACTGCGGCCAGTGGTCCCGGCCGCCGTTCGAGCTGATCCGCGGCGTACGCCCGAACTCCCCGACCCAAACCACCAGGGTCGAGTCGAGCAGGCCGCGCTCCGCCAGGTCGTTCAGCAGGGCGGGCAGCGTCTGGTCGGTGATGGGCAGCAGATCGTTCAGCCGGGCGAGCGGGTCCTCCTTGTTGAACCCGTGGTAGTCCCAGCCGTTCTTGGGGCCCCCGATCGCCCGGGCGAAGTAGACGTTGACGAACTTGGCCCCGGCCTCCACCACCCGCCGGGCCAAGAGGCACGCCTGGCCGTAGGTGGTCCGGCCGTACTTGTCCCGGGTCGCGGGCGACTCCTTCGACAGGTCGAACGCCCCCTTGAACCGGGGCGAGGTGAGCATCGCCACCGCCTTCTGGTAGTTGTCGTCCACCCCGCGAGCGACGAGGGACGTTTCCAGGAGGTCGGACTGGTCGTCGATCAGCCGGAGGATGTCGGTCCGGTAGGCGAGTCGGTCCGGGGTGAGGGTGTCGGGTAGGGTGAGTTCGGGCAGCCGGAAGTCCGGGCGGTTCGGATCCTGGCCGACGAACAACGGGTTGTGGGCCTTGCCGAGGAAGCTCGCGTGCTGACCGGGCGTCACCGACCCGTCGGCGATGACGTGGGGGAAGCCGACGAAGGTGGGAACCCCCTTCGGGGCGGGAGCGAGCTTGTCGATGATCGACCCGTAGGCCGGGAACAGTTCGATCGAGTCCCGCAGCCGCTGGTCGTCGGTCGGCGGGGCCACCCCGGTCAGGGAGTAGTACCCGGCCGAGTTGTGGTTCTTCATCGTGTGCTGGAGGCAGCGGACGACGCAGAGCTTGTCGGCCAGCGCCGCCAGCCGCGGCAGCCGCTCGCCGAAGACGACCCCGGGGATGCGGGTCTTGGCGGCCCCGAACCAGCCGCGGACGTTGTCCGGGGCGTCGGGCTTGGGGTCGAACGTCTCGTGCTGGCCGGGGCCGCCCCACTGGTGGAGGAAGATGACGGCCTTCGCCGTCGCCTTGGCGTGGGCCTTCGGGGACGACGCGGCGGACAGGAAGCGGGGGAACGGCAGGCCGAACAGGCCGGCCCCGCCGACCCGGAGGATTGCCCGGCGGGAGGGGGAAGGTGTCATCGGTCGGGTCCTGGGACCGTTCAGCGAGGCAGGAGAAAGAGTATCCGGGACAGCAGCCCGATCCCGGTCAACACGCCGGCGAACGTCGCGCCGAGCATCCAGCGGACGATGACCTGCTCGTTCCGGACCTGGGCGAGCTGGAGCTTGAGTTCGGCCACCGCGTTGTCGATCTTCGCGTTCACCCGCTGCTCGGCGTCCTTGATCTCCTGCCGAAGGTCCTTGCGGAGGTCTTCCGCCGCCCGGCTCAGGTCGTCCTTGGTCGTGAGGTCCTTGATGTTGACCTGGACGATCTCGGCGAACGCCCGGGCTTGGACCCCGGCCTCCTTGAGCGTGTTGGCGAACTTCAGGGTGTCGAAGGTGGCGACGGCCATCGGGGCGCCCTCGGGCGTCGGTCCGTAGGTAGTGTACCACCCGGCCGTCACCGCCGCAGGAGGAACTCCTTGCTGTTGACCAGCGCCCAGGCCACGTCCTCCCACGCCGCCCGGCGGTCCTCGGCCGACCCGAGGTAGGCCAGAATCCGCGTCCGCTCGGCGGTCGACGGCTCCCGGCACAGCGCCGCCAGGTAGAACTCGTCCAAGAGCTCGGCGTCCGGCCGGCCGGCGGACAAGGCCCGGCCGATCCGGTTGTCCGGGTCCTTCAGCATCCCCTGGACCACGTCTCCGGTCATCATCTGGAACGCCTGGACCAGCCCGGGGTCGTCACTCCGTTCGCACTCGCAGGTCAGCAGTCGGTCGGGCTTGCCGAACGCCTTGAGGAACCGCTCGCCCGGGCCTTCCATCCCCCGCCGGCCGCCTTGCGGCGGGGCCGGCACCTGGTTCGCCCGTAGCCCGGTCGGGTAGCCGGCGAACCGGGCCGGCACCCCCGTCACCTGGGCCAGGGCGTCGAGCAGTTGCTCGGCCTCCAGCGGAGCGACCAGGGCGTGCGAGTGGTGCAATTCGTCGCCCATCACCGCCGGGTCGCGGGAGGTCGATTCGAGCTGGTAGACTCGCGAGGTCATGACCGCCTTCACGGTCCGCTTGAGCCGGAACCCGCCGGCCGCGAAGTCCTTCGCCAGCCGGTCCAACAGGGCCGGGTTGGTCGGCGGGTTGGTGGCCCGGAAGTCGTCGTTCGGGTCGACCAGCCCCCGGCCCATCAGGTGCAGCCAGATGCGGTTGACCTGAGCCCGGGCGAAGAACGGGTTGTCCGCGGCGGCCAGCCAGCCGGCCAGCACCGCCAGCCGGTCGTCCTCCGGCCCGACCGCGGCCGCCCCGAGCAGCTTCGGCGCCGCCGGCCGCTTGGTCCGGCCGTTCGTCACCTCCCCGCCCCGCTTGTCGAACACCACCTGCTCGCCGACGAACTCGTGCGTGTCAAACCCGTCCCGCCGGCGGTTCTCGACCACCCGGTAGTCGATCCGCCCGAACAGGGCGGCGAACCCGTAGTAGTCGTCCATCGTCCACCGGTCGAACGGGTGGT
>JAIEQN010000659.1 GCA_019747685.1 Gemmataceae bacterium | reverse complement strand
GACCCGGTGCTGCCGCCGGCCGGCCGCCGCCCGGCCCCGACCGCCGAGGAGGCCGCCCGTGTCTGAACCCCTCCTCCTGGCGTTCGCCGTCCTCGGCCTGCTGCTCGGGGCGACCGTCCTCACGGCCCTGCTCAGCCTGTCGGCCGGCCTCAAGCGGTTCGCCCACCTGCCGCTGGTGGTGGCCTGCGGGGCGTCGGCCGTGCTGGCGATGATCCTGGTCGGCCGGGTCCAGGCCGGGGGTTCGGCCCCGCGGTTCGTGTCCGACCCGCTCACCTGGTTCGCCGCCGGCAAGCTGACCGTTAACCTGACCCTGGCCGTCGACCCGCTCGCGGCCGTGATGCTGGCGACCGTCACCTTCGTGGCCACCTGGATCGCCATCTTCTCCAGCGGGTACATGCGGGACGACCACGGCGGCCCGGACCGCGGGTACGTCCGCTACTTCGCGGTGATGAGCCTGTTCGTGTTCAGCATGTGCGGGCTGGTGCTGGCCAACAACTTCCTGCTCCTGGTCGGCTTCTGGGAGGGGGTCGGGGTCTGCTCGTACCTGCTCGTCGGGTACTACTACGACAAGCCGGCGGCGGCCGCGGCCGCCCGCAAGGCGTTCCTCGTCACCCGGCTGGGCGACACCGGCTTTTTGCTCGGCATCTTCCTCCTGTGGCGGCTCGGCGGCTGGCACACCGACCTGACGGCCCTGTTCGACCACATCCAGAAACACCCGCCTGATACCGCCTCGCTGACGGCCGCGTGTCTGCTCGTGTTCTGCGGGGCGGTCGGGAAGTCGGCCCAGTTCCCGCTCTACGTCTGGCTGCCGGACGCGATGGAAGGCCCGACCCCGGTGTCGGCCCTGATCCACGCGGCCACGATGGTGACGGCCGGCGTCTACCTGGTCGCCCGGTGCGCCCCGGTGTTCGCCCTGGTGCCGGACGCCCAGGCGGTCGTGGCCTGGGCCGGCGGGATCACCGCCCTCCTGGCCGCGGTCATCGCCCTGACGCAAACGGACCTGAAGCGGGTGCTGGCGTACTCGACGGTCAGCCAGCTCGGGTACATGTTTCTGGCCCTGGGGACGCTCGGGGCGATCTCCCCGGTGTTCGCCGTCACCGCCGCCCTGTTCCACCTGTTCACCCACGCCTTCTTCAAGGCCCTCTTGTTCCTGGCCAGCGGTAGCGTGATGCACGCGATGGGCGGGGTGATCGACATGCGGCGGTTCGGCGGCCTCCGCCGGGTTATGCCGGTGACGCACCTGACGTTCCTGTGCGGGGCTGCGGCCCTGGCCGGCATCCCGCTCTTGTCCGGGTTCTGGAGCAAGGACGCGATCCTGGAGGCCCTGAAGCTCGGCGGCGAATCGGCCCACCCCTACGCCGGGGCCTTCCACGTCCTGCTGCTGGTCGGCTTGTTCACCGCCGGGCTGACCGCGTTCTACACCTTCCGGGCCTACTTCCTGACCTTCTGGGGGCCGACCCGGATACCCGAAGAAGCCGGCCACCACGCCCACGAGTCGCCGGCCGTGATGACCGGGCCGCTGTTGGTCTTGGCCGTCGGGGCGCTCGCGGCCGGCGCCGTGGCCGGGCCGCTGACCCACTGGTTCGAGACGTTCGTCGGCCGCACCCCGTCGCTGCAACAGGCCGCCGCGGTCGTCGGGATGAAGGCACCGAGCCACGCCTTCGACTGGGGGCTGGCCGGGGTCAGCACCCTGCTGGCCGTCGGCGGGGTCGGGCTGGCGGCGGTGATGTACGCCCGGGGCCGACCGGCCAAGGTCCCGGCCGGCCTCGAACCGGTGGTCGCCCTGTCCCGGAACAAGCTGTACGTGGACGAAGTGTACGAGGCCGCACTGGTCAAGCCGATGGCCGGGCTGGCGGTCGCGGCCCGGGTGTTCGACCTGTTCCTCGACGCCCTGAGCCGGCTGCTGGCGTCGGTCCCGCGGTTCCTCGGCGGCCTGGTCCGGCCCGTCCAGAACGGGCTGGTCCAGTTCTACGCCCTGTCGATGGCCCTCGGGGCGGCCGTGCTGGTGTCGTTCGTGGCGTTCCGGATCACCCGCTGACGGGACCACCTGGGAGCGCGGGCCGCCCGCCCGCACCGGCCACGCATGTACCTGTTGCCGACGTTCCGCATTCTCGTCCTGCTGCTGGTGGCCCTGCCGCTGGTGTCGGCGGCGGTCGTTCCGCTGTTCGGCCGGGCGGCCCGGCGGGCGGCCCTGTTGCTGGCGTTGCTGCACGCCGGGGTGACGGCGGCCGTCGTCGCCGGGGCGCTTCCGGCCCTGAACCAGCGGGGCGAGAACGTCCCGCCCGGCCGGGACTTCGCGTTCCAGAAGTTTACGCCCGAGTTCGTTCCCGGCGACCCGGGGGTGAGCGACGCCAGCACCTCCACCCACCGGACCCGGTGGACGCTGCTGAACCTCGGCGACGCCCCGCCCGACCGGGCCGGCCCCCGCATCCAGTTCTATATCGGGGTGGACGGGCTGAACGTCTGGCTGGTCGCCCTGTGCAGCCTGATGGTGATCCCGGCGATCCTCGTGTCGTGGGAGGCGGTGGCCGACCGGCCGGGGGCGTTCTACGGCTGGCTGTTCGTCCTCCAGGCCGGCGCGATCGGGGCGTTCTTGTCCTTCGACGTGATCCTCTTCTACGCCTTCTTCGAGCTGACCCTGATCCCGTCGTTCTTCCTGATCGGCCGGTGGGGCGAGGGGCCACACCGGCGGGACGCGGCCCGGACGTTCTTCCTGTACACCCTCGGCGGGTCGCTCCTCACCCTGGTCGGGGTGGTCGGGGTGGTGCTGACCAACCCGCTGCCGGACGGCCGGTTCACGTTCGAGCTGCCGGAGCTGATGGCCGCCGTCCAACGGAACCTGGGCGGGGCGTTCGCCGAATTCCTGCGGACCGGCGACGGCGGACCACTGGCCGAGAAGCAGAACCTCCAGTTCTGGCTGTTCCTCTGCCTGATCGCCGGGTTCATGGTCAAGGCCCCGGTCTGGCCGTTCCACACCTGGCTGCCGGCCGCCTACCGCGAGGCCCCGATCGGGGTGACGCTGCTCCTGTCGGCACTGCTGGCCAAGCTCGGGACGTTCGGCCTCTTGCGGTTCGTCCTGCCGCTGACGCCCGACGCGGCCGTGGCCTACGGGCTGCCGGTGGTCGGGGTGCTGGCCGGGATCGGCATCGTCTACGGGGCGCTGTGCGCCTACGCCGCCCGCGACATCAAGATGATGGTCGCGTACAGCTCGCTGTCGCACCTCGGGTTCCTGGTGCTGGGCATCCTGGCGTTCAACCGCGAGGGGCTGTCCGGGGCGACCCTGCATATGGTCAACCACGGGGTGTCGACCGGGGCGTTGTTCGCCCTGTTGGCCTTCCTGCTCGACCGCTACCGGACGACCGACATGCGGCAGTACGGCGGGTTGACGGGCCGGTTTCCGCGGTTCGCCTTCCTCGCCTTCGTCCTGTGCTTCGCCAGCATCGGGCTGCCCGGGCTGAACAACTTCGTCAGCGAGATGCTGATGATGGCCGGGCTGTTCGACGCACGAAACCCCGGTGTCGGCGGGTTCGGGTACGCCGTTGTGGCCGCCGTCGGCATCTTCCTCAGCGCCTGGTACGTCCTGACCATGCTCCGGCGGGTGTTCTTCGGCCCGGTGGTTGAGCCGCCCCCGGCCGTCGCTGGGCCGGTCCACGATGTAAACCCGCGGGAGGTTGTCGCCCTCGGCGGGCCGGTGGCCGTCTGTCTGCTCCTCGGGCTGGTCCCGCAGGTGCTGCTGAACCCGATGAAGGCCGACGTGGCGGCGCTTGCGGAGGTCGGCGACGCCGCCCGGGACCGGGTGGCCGGGACCGCCCCGAAGTTCGAAGACGGTCTGCCGGCCGGCACCATCACCCCGGCCCGCAAGAACCCCTGACCCACCCGCGAGGACCCCGCCGCCGTGAATCCGCTGTCCGACCCGGCCGTGCAACAGACGCTCACCGGGGTGTTCCGGCTGGCGCTGCCGGAGATCGTCCTGCTCGGGACGGCGTGCCTGGCCTTCCTCGTCGGGCCGTTCGCCAACCGGCGGTGGCTCTGGTTCGCGGCGGCGCTCGCCGGGGTGGCCGGGGCGATGGTAGTGGCCGGGGTGATGAAGGCCGAGCCGCCCGCGGTGCCGACCGTCGCCCCGCTCATCCCCGACGCGGCCGCCGCCTTCGTCCGCTGGCTGGCCCTGATCTCGGCGGCCGTGTTCCTGTTCGTGTCCTGGCCGGAGGCCGGGCGGGGCCACGCGGCCGAGTACTACGGCTGCCTGCTGGTCGCCGCCGCCGGGGTGTCGTTGACCGGCCGGGCCAACGACCTCATCACCCTGTTCCTGGCCCTCGAACTCCTGTCGATCCCCACCTACATCCTGCTCTACCTCCCGGCCCA
Organism: Gemmataceae bacterium; assembly: GCA_019747685.1. GTDB lineage: Bacteria > Planctomycetota > Planctomycetia > Gemmatales > Gemmataceae > Urbifossiella. Next base: position 2,255 of record JAIEQN010000659.1, on the reverse strand, counting down.
GGATCGCCCGAACCAGGAAGCGGCGGTCAAGTACTTCCTGCTCAGCGTCCTGTCGTCGGCCCTGCTCTTGTTCGGGTTCAGCTACCTCTACGGGCTGACCGGGACGACCAACATCACGGCCATCGTGGACACCCTGACCCGGGCGAACGCGGCCGAGCTGTCGCCGATGGCCCTGCTGGCGGCGGTCCTCGTCGTCGCGGCGGCCGGGTTCCGGGTGACGGCCGTGCCGTTCCACTTCTACGCCCCGGACGTGTACGAGGGCGGGCCGGCCGGCGTCGTCGCCCAGATCGCCTTCCTGCCGAAGGTGGCCGGCCTCGTCGCCCTGGCCCGGGTCCTCGGCCTCCTGGCCGCCGACCCCCGGCACCAGCCGTTCCCGGTCGACACCCACCTGCCGCTCTTGCTCTGGGTCGTCGCCGTTTTGACCATGTCGGTCGGCAACGTCCTGGCCCTGTTGCAGGACAACCTCCGCCGGATGCTGGCCTACTCCGGCGTGGCCCACGGCGGCTACCTCCTGATCGGCCTCGTCGTCGCCACCTCGCTGCCGGACAACCCCGGCCGGCCGGCCGTCGGCGGGATGGACGCGGTCTTCGTCTACCTGGCCGCCTACGGGGCGATGACCGTCGGGGCGTTCGCCGTCGTCCTCTACTTGAGCACCCCGGACCGGCCGATCGACGGGATCGACGACCTGGCCGGGCTGGGCGAGTCGCACCCGGTCACGGCCGGGTGCATGACCGTGTTCCTGCTCAGCCTGATCGGCATCCCGCTGACCGCCGGGTTCGTCGGCAAGCTGCTCCTGTTCGTCGGGGCGTTCACCGCCCCGGCCGACACCCTGAGCATGGGTCACCTCTACCAGGTGCTCGCGGTCATCGCCGCGGTGAACTCGGCGGTCGGGGCCTACTACTACCTGCGGGTGATCGGGGTCATGTACCTGCGGTCGCCGGTCCGCCCGCCGGCCGACTCCCGGTCCCTCCCGACCAAGCTCGCCGTCCTGGCCCTGGCCGGGTTCACCCTCGTCTTCGGCATCTACCCGGACCCACTGGTCAAAGCCGGCCGTAGGGCGGCACCGGTCGCCGCGACCCAAACTGCGGACGGCTAAGCCGGTTCGGTCGATCGGCCAGGCCCCACCCCCCCTCCCCCCCCCCTCTTTTTTCACGCCGAACGCCTCGTTGCCGAAACCCCAGCCGGGGCACACCTTCCGACGAGCTTCGGCGGCCATCTCGCACGCCCGGCTGTTATGCTCGATCCCGCCCCAGGCTTCATCTCGTTGACCGCACATAGCTTCCGCCCCCACCACCGCATTGCCGGACCCGATCATGCTCGCCACCGTTCTCGCCCGGTCGCGGCGGTTGAGCCGTTCGCGAGATAACTGTACATTAAATCACTGTTCCTTCAGCGGGGCAAAGTCGGTAGCGAACGGGTCAGGTGTCGGCCTCGGTCCTGGCGGCTCGGCAGGGCAACACCGGCGATGACCACACAACCGATCCCAACGGAGGTGCTCCCCCGGTACGGGCCGGCCGTGGCCGGCCTGCGGTGGGTGCCGCTCGGGGCGGCCGGCGGGCTGAGCGGGGCCGCCCTCTGGCGGGGCGACGACGCCGACCGACCCCTCCTCGCCCTCAAGGCCTGGCCGCCGCCGACGACCGCCGACCGGCTCGCCGCCGTTCACGCCCTGATGCGGCGGGCCGGGCACCTTCCGTTCGTCCCGGCCGTTCTGCCGGCGGCCGAGAACTCAACCGTGGTCGAAGCCGCCGGCCGGGTGTGGGACCTGTGCCGGTGGATGCCCGGGTCCGCCGACACCGACGCCGCACCGAGGCTGGCGCGGGCGGAGAACGCCGCGGCCGCCCTCGCCGCCGTCCACCGGGCGTGGGCATCTCCGACTCCACGCCACGCCCCGTGTCCGGCCGTCCGCCGCCGGCTCGACGCACTGGCCGAGTTTCGCCGCTATCGTCACGTCCTGGAGCGATCTACTGTCCTCGGTGACGCGGTCCGCCGGGCGGCCGATGTCGTGGCCCGGCTCGGGCCGGCCGCGGAAGTAGCCCTCCGCCCGTGGGCCGACCGGTCGGTCCCCGTTCGGCCCTGCCTGGTCGATGCCCGGCGGGACCACGTCCTGTTCACCGGCGACGCCGTCACCGGGCTGGTCGATTACGGGGCCGTTCAGGACGACCACCCGGCGGCCGACCTGGCCCGGCTGCTCGGCGAGCTGGCCGGCGAGGACGACCGCCTCTTCGCCGCCGGGCTGGCCGCCCACGCGGCCGCCG
>JAIEQN010000679.1 GCA_019747685.1 Gemmataceae bacterium | reverse complement strand
CCCGCGGTCCGCGAGACGCACCGGCGATGCGTGGTGCGTCTCGCGGACCGCGGGCGGTCCGCTCGACACACCCTACGAACGGTCGTCGGCCCGCAGGCCGAGCAGCCGGGATACCAGCAGCACGCCGGCCGACACCGCGACCATCAATAGCGAGATGGCCAACGCTGCGTCGAGCCGGCCGACCTGGGTTTCCAGGAACACGGCCGTCGGCAGCACGGTCGTCCGCATCGGGGTGGCCCCGGCGAACACCTGGACCGGGCCGAACTCGCCGAACGCCCGCGCCCAAGCGAGTGTTGCGGCGGCGAGAACGCCCCGCCGGGCGGCCGGGAGCGTCACCCGGCGGAACGCCCCGGCCCGGGAACAGCCGAGGGTCAGGGCCACCCGCTCGGCACGCGGGTCGATCCCGTCGAACGCCACCCGCATCGTCCGCACTGCGAACGCGGTCGACACCGTGAACTGGGCCAGGATGACCGCCGGGACGTGGTACGTCACCGGGACGACCCGCTCGACCGCCCGCCCGGCCGGCGACGCGAACAGCACTAGCAGGCTGATGCCGACGGCCAGCGGCGGCAGGACGATCGGCACGTCCACCAGGAACTCGACGGCCGCCTTGCCGGGGAAGCTGGTCCGCGACAGGAGGTAGCCGAGCGGCACCGCCACCCAGACCGCCAGGATGGTTGTGACCGTGGACGACAAGAGGCTGAGCCGGAGGGCGAACCGGACGTTCGAGTCGGCGAGGGCGGCCCGGAACGCGGCCGGGGTGATGGCCAACAGGTCGGCGGCGAGCAGCCCGGCGAGGAGCAAAACGTACGACCCGCCCAACACCCCGAGGGCAAGGAGGAACCGCCGGTCGGAGGGCGGGCGGGTCATGGGGCGGCCGGTGCGAGGTCGGTGAACCCGGCGGCCCGGAAGTGCCGCCCGCCGCGGTCCGGGTCGCGGACGAAGCGGGCGAACCGGCGGGCCGCCTCCGGGTCAGGGGATGACTTCAGTAGGGCCAGCTCGACCCGGGCCGTCGCCCCGTCGAGTTCCGGCAGCCGGACCACAGCGAGCGACGGGTCGGAAGCCGCCACCACGTCCCAGACGACCGCCGCGTCGGTCGCCCCGAGCTGGACGGCGTTCAGCGCGTCGGTGACGGTGGCGTGCTGGACCTTCGTGTTTTCCCGGAGGGCGTCCCACCGGCCCAGGGTACGGAGGTGGTCGCGGGTGACCTTGCCGATGGCGGCCGCGTCCGGGTTGGCCTGCCCGAACTTCAGGCCGGGGTCGAGCAGGTCGGCAAACCGGGCGAGGCCGCGGGGGTTTCCCGGGCGGGTAACGACGACGGCCCGCATCCGGGCGAGGGGGAATGCCTCGGCCCCGAGGCCACGGTCTTCGGCGAGCCGGACGAAGCTGTCGTCGGCCGGGAGGAACAGGTCGCCGTCGCGGTGGAGGGCGGCGTTGGCCAGGACTTCGCCCGAGTTGCCGAACCGGAACAGGACCGGCATGCCGGTCTGTTGCTCGTACTCAGCGGCGGTCGTCTGCATGGCCGGCCTGAGGGCGGCGGCGCAGTAGACGACGAGCGGCCGGTCGGCCGACCGGCCGCTCGTCGGGGCGGACTCGCGGTACAGGAGGGCGACACAGACCGCGAGGACGACGAGCGACCCGGCGGCGACCGCAAGCACCGGGTCCGGCCGGAGGAGCCTCCGCATGGGTCACTTCCCCAGCCGGTTCAGGGCGTCTTTCGCGTCCCAGTAGCGCGGGTGTTCCTCGTAGGCCGTCACCGCGTTGTAGAACTTGACCGCGTTCGCCCGGTCGTTCTGGGCCTCGTAAGCCTTCCCGAGCTTGTACAGGGTGTCGGCCCCGCTCTTGCCGTACTCCTTGTAGTCGGTGTACGCGGCCACCGCCAGGTCCGGCCGGTTCAGCTCTTCGAGGTACAGGTCGCCGAGGATGCGGGTCGCCGTGTACCAGGCGTCCTCGTCGTCGCCCGACCCCTTCTTGCTCTCGCGGATGTCCTCCAGCACGCCGATGCCGGCGTCCCGCTCGCCCCGCCGCAGGAGGCAGCGGGCACGGACGAGTCGGACGCCGTTGCTCTCGGGCTGCATCACCGCCCCGAGGGTCGCCAGGTGGGTCGCCCAGTCGAGCAGGTCCGGGTCGTCCGAGTTGCCGTTCAGGATGCCCGACGCCTTGCGGACGCAGTAGGCCACGTCGAAGTAGCCGGCCACCCGCTCCTTCACCGCCCGCAGCTTGTCCTCCGACACCGAGTAGTAGTAGCTGTCCTGCTTCTTGAGCAGGTCCGGGTCACTGCCGCTGTAGGTCAGGCCGGTCTCGACCATCAAGAGTGCGTTGATGGCGTCGCCGGCCTTGCCGTGCAGCTCGGCCAGCCGGCGGTACGTCTCCAGCTCGCTCCGGCCGCCGCCTTCGAGGTACAGCCGGAGGTCGGCGATGGCGGCCTCGTGGTCGCCGCGGGCGTCGGCCTCGTCGGCCAGTTGCCGGAGGGCCTGGAAGTAGAGGTCTCGTTGGTCTTTGGGGAGCCGCTTCGGGTCGGCGGCGAGACCGGCCCGCTTGACCTGTTCGAGGTAGCCGCGGGCGGCCTCCGGGTCGCCGGCCTTCGCCGCGACATCGGCCAGCTTGCGGAAGATGCCCGGGCCGCGGTCGGGCAGCCCCCGGCCGGCGATCCGCAGGTAGGCCATGCCCCGCTCCCGCCGGTCCGGGTCGGGGTCGTCCACCAGGGCTAAGCCCAGTTGTTCCACGTAGTCGTAGTTGAACTCGTCCGGCGGGCCGCTGGCCGCGGCCGCGACGAACTCGGCCTCCTGGAGCTGGCTGTAGAGCAGCCCCTTCAATTCTTTCGCCGTGGCGTCCTGCGGGTCGGCAGCCAGCTTGCGTTCCACCGCCGCGATGGCCTCCATCCGCCGGCCGGGCTTGTCTAGCTCCTTCCACCCAACCCGGCGCTCGACCTCCTGGCTCCACAGGAGGGCGAGGTTCCAGGCCGGGTAGAGGTTCTGCTTCCGGACCGCCGGGTGATAGCCGGGCGTCTCCGGGTCGAGCAGCCGGGCGAGGGTGTCGGCCGCGGCGTCGTACCGCTTGGCGTGGGTCTGCGACACCGCCCGGAGGTAATCGACCCGGGCCTGGTACGCCGGCTTCTTGCGTTCCACGAGTTCGAGGAAGCGGTCGGCCTCGGCCCGCTGGACGGCGGTCGGCGGGGCTTGCCCGATCAGGAAGTTCTGGGCCCGGTCCAGGCAGATGGTGAAGTCGAGCAGGTCGGCCAGTTCCGGGTCGCGGTCGATGGCGGCCAGCGACAGCCGGTTGTGCAGGGCCAGCATCCCCTGGTTGGCGAAGGCACTTTTCGGGTCGAGCTGCTGGGCCCGGCGGAAGAAGGCGATCGCCTCCCGCAGCCGGCCGAGGCTCATGTAGCTGTGGCCGCGGAGGATGTGCTTGAACACCCGCAGCCCGGGCAACACTCGGGTAGCGTAGACGAAGTAGATGCTGATCGGCAGCAAGAGGGCGATCACCCCGCCGCCGATGTTCGTGACCTTGCTCGACAGGTCCATCAAGGAGAGGCCGACGCCGAGGGCCGCGCACAGGGCCATGATCTCGGCCTCGCTCTCCTCGGCCTCGCCGCAGAACGTCAGCAGGTAGAAGAACGGCAGCCCGAGCAGGATGTAGACGCCCAGGTCGTACCGGGCGGCCGGGTCGTCCAGCCCGGGCAGCCGGCCGGCGTACTCGTGGCCGAGGTAAACCGCCACGGCCGCCACGGCGAGGCCGATCCCGAACCGCCACCACGGGTCGGCCACCTGCCGCAGCCGGTAGAGGCCGAACCCGAGGGTCAAGCCACCCAAGACGCAGTAGGTCAGCCAGTCGCCGACCGGCGGGCGGTGGCGGATGTCGTCGAACGACAGGCCGAAGAGGCGGGCGATCGGCCCGGCCCACGGTTCGGCGAACTCGCGGCCGGAGAGGACGCCGGCGGCCAGCCCGAAGACCAGCCCGCCGTAGATGAAGCCGGGACTTTCGAGCAGCACCAGCAGGGGGAAGGCGGCCCAGTTCTGCCACGGGCGAACGCCGCGGAGGAGCTGCCGGACCGTACCGGCGATCAGGGCGACCAGCAGCCCGGCCCCGACCCACCCGAGGACCCACGGCAGGTCCTTGCGGACGGCCTCGCGGTCCACGGCGACCTGGAGGGCGACGAACACCCACAGCCCGAGGAAGACGCCCTTGAGGAGGTACTCGTTGCGGAACCTGGCGATCATGGGGTGGTTCACCCGGGGGGAAGGCCGGTTGGGTGTCCCGCCGGGTCGCCGGAAGGTCGGCGCGGGACCGGAGACGGAGGCCCGCGGGCCGCGGCCCCGGAAGGTCGGGGCGGGCCGGGGCCGGGGGGCCATCACCCGAAAGCATACGACCCCGGCCGGGCGGGTGAATAGGCCCGGCGGTTGCAGCGTCTGCGGGTGCGGCGGGCGGAGGCCCGGGGTTTCCGGGGATTTTCCTTTTCCCTCCGGCGGCCCGGGCCGATAGAGTCGGTTCCGCCGGCCGGGCGGGCGCCCGCCGGGGTCTGGGTCCCGACGCTCTCTCACGGGGGAAGGTCGCGATGGCGCAGAAGTGGTTCCGGGCGGCCGTGCTGGCCGGGTTCGGGGTGGTGGCGGTGGTGATCGCCGGCGGCGGGCTGATCGCCGACGACAAGAAGGACGACAAGAAGGACGAGAAGCTGCCGGACATCGCCGAGATCATGAAGAAGGCCCACGAGAAGACCGACGGCTACCTGGCGAAGCTGAAGGCAGCGGCCAAGAACGGGAAGTGGGACGACGCCAAGAAGACGGCCAAGGACCAGGTGCTGATCGCCGAGGCGCTGGCCAAGAACGAGCCGCCCAAGGGCGACAAGAAGTCGTGGGAGAAGCTGACCAAGCAGTACACCGAAAATTCGAAGAAGATCGAGGCGGCGGCCAAGAAGGAGGACGCCAAGGGGGTGACCGATGTCATCGCGGTGATCGTCCCGAGGTCCTGCGGCGAGTGCCACAAGGCCCACAAGCCGTAGGTTGGGCCGGCGCCTCGGACCGCCCGCCCCGGCCGGGGCGGGGGTCGTTCCCGCCTATAATCACCCCCGGCATCCGACCCCGCGGCCCGAGCCTGCGATGGCGAACGACGTGCGGCCGGTTTCCCTCCGCCGGGAGGGCGACGGGCTGAAGATCGAATGGTCCGACGGCGTCGCCACCTTCGTCGCCTGGCGGCACCTGCGGGCCAACTGCCCGTGCGCGAGCTGCCTGGACGAGCGGGCCAAGCCGCCCGACCCGTTCCGGGTGCTGTCGCCGCGGGAGGTCGAGGCCGGCCCGCCGGCCCCGCTGGCGATGAAGCCGGTCGGCCGCTACGCCTACCAGATCACCTGGAACGACGGCCACGACACCGGCATCTACCCGCTGGAATTACTCCGCCGATTGGGCGAGCCTGCTTCGTAGGTCCGGCTGTGCCGGACGCCGCCGAGTCGCCGTCCGGCACAGCCGGACCTACCATCGAGGCACCTGATGTCCCCCGAAATGCCCCCGAAGATGTCCCTTCCCGGCGTCAAGCACGTCGTCGCCGTGGCCAGCGGCAAGGGCGGGGTCGGCAAGTCGACCGTGGCCGCCAACCTGACCCTGGCACTCCACACGGCGGGCAAGCAGGTCGGGCTGATGGACGCCGACATCTACGGCCCGTCCGTCCCGATCATGTTCGGCCTCGGCCAGGTGAACCCCCAGACCACCCCGTTCCCGCTCCACAAGTACGGCGTCGCCCTGATGTCGATGGGGTTCATGGTCGACCCGAACCAGGCGGTCATCTGGCGGGGGCCGAAGGTGGCCCAGGCCGTGCAAGCGTTCCTCGGCCAAATCCCGTGGGGCGAGCTCGACTACCTGGTGATCGACCTGCCGCCCGGGACCGGCGACGCCCAGCTCACCCTGTCCCAATCCGCCCCGCTGACCGGGGCCGTGATCGTCACCACCCCGCAGGAGGTGAGCCTGATCGACGCCCGCAAGGGGGTGCGGATGTTCCAGGAGGTGAGGGTGCCAGTTCTCGGCGTGGTCGAGAACATGAGCTACTTCGTCGGCGACGACGGCAAGCGGTACGACCTGTTCCGGGCCGGCGGCGGGCGGAAGCTGGCGGCCGAGATCGGGGTGCCGCTCTTGGGCGAGTTGCCGATCGACCCGCGGGTGGCCGAGTGCGGCGACACCGGCGAGCCGATGGTCCGCAAGTACCCGGACGCCCCGGTGTCGAAGGCCTACCTGGAGCTGGCCCAGACGGTGATCCGCGAAACCGCCCAGCGCCCGGCCGCCGGCCCGCTGCCGGAGGTGTCGCTGTAACGTCCGTTAATCCGACCGGGTTCATTGGTTTCGGCGTAGGGTGTGACGTCCGAAACCAAACCAATCAGCGCAGCCCGGTCTACCCGGACGATGGTCGGTTCGACCGGGTTCATTGGTTCGGCCGCGGGGTGTGCGGGTTGCCGAACCAAACCAATCCGGCTTGACCGACGCCACCGGGTTCATCTCCCCTTGCCCCGCCCGCCCGTCCCGGTCTAGTCGGCTGACACTTTCGAGTTGCCGACTGCCCGCGCGGCGGTACTCCTGGGGGCACCGGGAGGAATCCGCC